>NZ_KV794547.1:67433-69669 GCF_001808785.1 Streptococcus sp. HMSC077D04
GTTTTTATGTTTTCTATGTTAGGGAGATCCCAAGAAGAGCGTCGGAATAGAGAGTATGAAGTTAGTTTGGTGAATGCTTTAAAGAATTCATATGAAGAGATTGAGGAGATAACAATTACGAACCCCTCGTACAGCTCAATTCCTTCAGAGGCTTGGGGGGCTGATGTGAAACTAAAATTTTTTGATGGAACATATAAGGAACATGTTTTAGCTTTTGATATAAACTCGAATAAAATTAGGATCGGTGTATATAATAACGAAGATGAAGAATTTCAACATTTTCTAAATTCTAGACCAGGTTCTACTAAGTCAAAAGTTAAAGTTAAATATTCGAATGGTTCAGAAGGGGACCTATGATGAATAAATACATGTATACAGATAAACAACTTAATAAATTGAATCAAGGTCCGAATGTTTATAGTGTTAATACTTAGTTCGTACAACGTAAAGAAAATCGAACAAATATTGTTACTACTAAATCAGATAACGAGTTAAAAAAAAGGTGAAATCAACGCCATAACCACCTCAAATGGTCAAGAATTCCATGTTGTTGCGACTAAGTCTGACCCTAAAACGGGATTTGATGGACTAGCAGTCGCACCTATGGTCAACGGCAAACCGGATTATAAAAGTATAGCTGTGATTGCTGCGGGGACAGATCCTTGGAGCCCTACTATGATTGATAGATGAAAAAACTTTTTCTTATTATAGTGTAAGATAGACTAATCTTTCTTATAGTATAATAAAAAGGAGAAAAGCTTAAATGAACAATTCCAGCAATAAAAAAAGTCATAAATGGCTATTAATCGTTGTGTCACTCGCAATCATCACAGCAGGAGGTGTTTTTATGTTTAGCATGTTAGTGAAATCTCAAGAAGAACATCAAAATAGAGAATATGAAGTTAGTTTAGTAAATGCCTTAAAGAATTCCTATGAAGGGATTGAGGAAGTTCATATAACCGACCCTTCATATGCATCAATTCCGTCAGATGCTTGGGGAGCTAAAGTTAAAATAATTTTCTCAGACAATAAACAACTAAGTTATATAATCGCATTTAGTAAACAAAATAACGAAATAAGAAGTAGAGATTTTCAAAATAGTTCTCGAAAAGATGATAATCAATATTTAACAAGCCATCATGGAATTACAGAAACCAATGTAAAAGTGATTTATTCAAATGGTGAAACAGGAGAACAGTAGTGGTATTTAATTATACTGATAAACAACTTAATGAATTAAATCACGGGAAGAATGTATACAGTGTCAATGATGAATATGCCGAGAGAAATAATAGACCTTTGGTTACCGAAACTCCTAATCCGAATCCTTCTTCATCTGATTTCGAAGAAACCAACACTATAACCACCTCCGATGATCAAGAATTCCATGTTGTTGCCACTAAGTCTCACGGAGGAACAGGTTTTGATGGTTTGGCGGTAGCTCCTATTGTCAACGGCGAACCAGATTATAAAAATGTAGCCGTGATTGCTACAGGAACGGATCCTGGGAGTACTACTATGATTGATAGATGAAAAAACTTTTTCTTATTATAGTGTAATATAGACTAATCTTTCTTATAGTATAATAAAAAGGAGAACAGCTTAAATGAATAATTCCAGAATTAAAAAAAGTCATAAATGGCTTCTAATCGTTGTGTCACTCGCAATCATCACAGCAGGAGGTGTTTTTATGTTTAGCATGTTAGGGAAATCTCAAGAAGAGCGTCGGAATAGAGAGTACGAAGTCAGTCTAGTAAATGCTTTAAAAAATTCTTATGACGGGATAGAAGAGATCAAGATTATGAATCCTGATTATACAAACCCACCAGGGTCATGGTCTTGTGATGTAGAAATCAAGTTCAAAGATGAAAGAAAAATTAAGTATGGGATTGGATATTCTTTAGACACTGAGGAAATAACTGATGCTTCGTTGGAATGGGAAGGAAGAATAAAAGATAGACAATTTTTGAATGAAAACAAGGGTAAAACCACTTCGAAAATCAGGGTAACTTATTCTGATAACGACGAAGGAGAGCAATAATGACATTTAATTATACAGATAAACAGCTTAATAATTTAAATAGAGATAATGGGGTTTACAGTGTGAATTCAGAGTTTGCTAGACGAAAATATAAAAAGCTTGTTGTTAATAAACCTGATTCTGAATTAGCTAGCTATGAAACCAACACTATAACTACCTCCGATGGTCAAGAATTCCGTGTCATTGCGACTAAGT
>NZ_KV794547.1:69769-70717 GCF_001808785.1 Streptococcus sp. HMSC077D04
AACCAGATTATAAAAATGTAGCCGTGATTGCTGCTGGAACCGACCCTGGGAGTCCTACTATGATTGACAGATGTAAAATAACTTTTTCTTATTATAGTGTAATATAGGCTAATCGTATAGTATAATAAGAAAAAGGAGAACAACTTAAATGAATAATTCCAGCAATAAAAAAAGTCATAAAAGGCTGCTAATCATTTTGTTACTCGCAACCATCACAGTAGGAGGTGTTTTTATGTTTAGCATGTTAGGGAAATCCCAAGAAGAACGTCGGAATAGAGAGTATGAAGTTAGTTTGGTAAATGCCTTAAAGAATTCATATGAAGGGATAGAAGAAATCAAAATTTCCAATCCAGAATATACAACCCCTCCGGGCGACTGGTCTTGTGATGTAAATATTCTATTTTCAGATAAAGTAAAAATAGAATATCGTGTAGGCCACTCTTTAAATGAAGTTGAAAATTATAATGGTTTTGTTAATGGAAAAACAAATAAAGAAATAAATGACCAGTGGGAAATATTGAATTCTCATAAAGGGAAAACAACATCTTTAGTTACTATATATTATTCGGATAAAGAAAAAGGAGAACAGTAGTGGTTTTCACTTATACAGATAAACAACTTAATGAATTAAATCAAGGGAAAAATGTTTATAGTTCCAATCCAGAATATGCCAAGCGAAAGGGTTACAAAATTGTTACTCCTTCGCCTAAAAATAAAGGTGAAACAAACACCATAATATCCGCTGGTCAAGAATTCCGTGTCATTGCGACTAAGTCTGACCCAGGGACAGGTTTTGATGGTTTGGCGGTAGCTCCTATAGCCAATGGCAAACCGGATTATAAAAGTATAGCCGTAATTGCTGCAGGAACAGATCCTTGGAGCCCTACTGAGATTGATAAATCTGAAATAACTTTTCCTTATTATAGTGTAATATAGACTAATCTTTCT
>NZ_KV794547.1:70817-146644 GCF_001808785.1 Streptococcus sp. HMSC077D04
TGAGTAATTCTGGCATCAAAAAAAGTCATAAAAGGTTACTAATATTTTTGTCAATCGCAATTATCACAGCAGGAGGTGTTTTTATGTTTTCTATGTTAGGGAAATCCCAAGAAGAGCGTCGAAATAGAGAATATGAAGTTAGTTTGGTTGAAACCTTAAAAGATAGTTATGAGGGTATTGAAAAAATTAGTTTTTCTAATGCTAACTACACAAACCCACCAGGAAGTTGGACTTGCGTAGTTGAACTATTTTTTAATGAGAAAAGTATAAAATATAAAATTAATTATTCGAAAAAAGATAAACGTATTTCTGACATATCTTTAGAGAGAGAGAACAGAAAAGAGGATCGAGATTTTTTGAATAGTCACTTGGGAAAGACAAATAAACTCACAAAAGTTGTTTATTCAGACGGTTCAGAAGGAGAATATTAATGGTGTATAGTTATACTGATAAACAACTTAATGAATTAAATCAAGGGAAAAATGTTTATAGTGTAAATTCTGAGTATGCTGAAAGGGAAGTTGAAAAGAAGGTTGTATCCAAAACAGATGATAAGTTATTTTCGGATGAAACCAACACCATAACCACTTCTGATGGTCAAGAATTCCGTGTTGTTGCCACTAAGTCTGACCCAGTAACGGGATTTGATGGACTGGCAGTTGCACCTATTGTCAACGGCGAACCAGATTATAAAAATGTAACTGTGATTGCTGCAGGGACGGATCCAGGGAGTCCTACTAAGATTGACATCTCTACAGCGCTGGTAGAAAGAGATACATCTTTGTCACCCCAATATTTTGTAGCGGACCGTTTCGTAAAAGAAATCATGGACGATCCCAGATATGAAGTTAGTCATCTATCGGGTTATTCACAAGGCTCTTATATGCTAAAGGTAGGAGCTAAATACCACATCCCTACGACTACCTTCAATGCCTGGTTTTATTATCTTTCACTTTCTAATGAGGAAAAAGCATTCATAGACAAAAATCCAGCTATGTTTATTGATTATCGTAGAAAGTCTGATAATGTTGTCGTTATCAATGATTTCAATCACCCCGAATGGTTTAATAAATCTTTCTTAAAAATGCCTGATACAATATACTGGCTGGACGGAACTAGCCACAATATCGATGATTGGGAGTTTGATCCTGTAACAGGTCAAGTTGTTGATGGTAAAGGTGGAAAACCCTTAATTAGTGGTGTTTATCGAGCTTATGCCAACAGTCTCCAAGGAATGGCTCATTACAAGGACTTGAAGTCAAAATGGTCATCAGGTGGCATTAGTAGCTCTGAGGAAATATACTTAGATGCAGCTCAAGGTTCTATCCTATCATCATCAATGGCTGCAGCAGCAAGAACTGGAGCTGATGAAGTGAGCGCCTTAGCCAAGATTGCTAACCAAGAATTACAAGAAATTTGGTCAAAAATCGATTTTACAAGCTACACAGCCTTGACTCCCTATGAAGTTGAAACCCTTTTTGCTAGCCAAGGTATCACTCAAGCACAGTTTATCGATACTTTTCAGGCAGAAACGGATCAAATAGTCGCTAAGATGAATGCTTCCGCCCAAGAATTCGAAAATTTGGATAAACAATTACAGGAAGTCATCGAAAAAACAGTAGCAACAGACACACAATTTGCTAAGGAGTTCAGACAATGGAAAGCAGAGATGTAAAATGGGATGCCGTTAGACAAAAAGAGAGGGAAATTCTTAACCTCGAAGAACAATACTATCTTGAAAAGAACAAGTTAGAGAAAAAGACACTAGAATTAGAGGAACGTTCTGCAAGATTAGAAAAGATCATGAACGAAGAAGCTGATAAAATGTACCTAGTATTAAGAAAGTTTTCATCACCAGCTGATTGTGTTAGAGAGTACTTTACAGACATAGAAAATTTGAGATATCATTCTAACCAAGTTTATAGAACTAATGAAATAAAACTGGAAGAAGAAAAAGAAAAAATAGATAAAAAATTTCGACAAAGAAAAAATATCTTAGATGAAGAATATCAAAAACTAAGGAGAAATTATGCAAGCACCAATGAATGAGTACTATACTGATGAGGAATACCAATACGCTCTAAAACAAATGTATCGCATGATGGAAAGAAATCGTATCCTGGCTCAATGCCAATTGGCAAAGGTCGCTAAAAATCAAATAAAAGAAAGTTTTGACCAAAAATCGAAAACAATTGCAAGAGATACTAAAGCAACAATAACAAGTATTAACAGCCAAATGGACACTGCAATACAAGGAAAAGTCCGCAAGAGTCTTGAAACAAAAATACCTAATATGTTAGTCAAGTATGATGATGTATAAAGAAGAATTTTTAAAACCAAAAATTTATGTACAATTGACTTGATAAGGCTAAAATCCTTGATGCAACTGAATTAGAAGCATAAAGTACATTCTTTAAAAAGTGTACTTTATTTTTGTTTTGTACATTATTTTAGGGGTGAATAATGTACATTTTGAGTTGTGATTTATGGTAGTTAGGTAGTGTGTTCAATTGTACATTTTGGTGAGTATGGAGTGGGTGAGATGAGTTGGAATAAAGTACATTTTATTGGGCATTACATTAACAATAAAATTTTTTACTTTTTTGTAGTTTAACCATACTGTAAATGCACCACCTTTATAGTAGTGGTATAATCAAGGTAGCAACAATATAAAGGAGGGAAGTGTTATGGCAAGTTCAGAAACTTATACCCAATATCTCAAGCCTACTGAAAAAGAGTTGCTTGAAGTTCAAGCCGGTTATGAAGAGCTAGAAAAGTTGCTGAAATCATCAAGATATCATGAAGGTGGTTTTTACATTTTGAATGGAAACAAAGTGTTTTCTATTAATGAATATCAAGATATTAGGCAACATAAAATCTTGTTAGAAGCTGACAAACATATCGAACTCGGAGCAATAGAAGTTTCATTATCCAAAGAATGTTATAGAGATATAGGCAAGAAAAGTAAACCAGATAAAGTTTATGGAAGAAAGCAGATTCTCGAAAGTTCATACAGAGGGGAATTTAACAGAGGACACTTGATTGCTGAATCCCTCATTAAGTATTGCACTGATTTCGATTACTATAAAAGAGAAAACTTTGTTATGATCACCAATTGGTGTAATCGAGCTACAACTTGCAATCATAAGCATATTGCCTGTGGGATGTTATTCTTCGAACAGATATTGCTTGATTCATTGGAAGATGGTGTAGACATCTGTTACAGAGTGACACCTGTCTTTAAGAAACTAGATGCTTCAGATGATGAAGAAGCAGAGCAATCCTTTGAGTATCTGCCTAGAGGTATTATCATGGAAGCTATTGTTACTAACGGCAAAGCCTTCACTGGTCAGAATGTAGAACGACTAGGCAAGAAGTTCGAGAAGAGCTTTAATGTCTTTATTCCAAATGCACAAAGGGACCTTGTTATTGATTATAGAACAGGAGAAATTGGTTTGAACGATAATTCAGTGACCTTGAAAGACTTATACGAAGCTAAGGGGTTCAAAATGAAAGACTTAGGCGAAGTGGTAGGTGTGAGTCATCGAACCATTCGAAGATGGAATAAAGACATTGCGTATATCCCATTCAAGAATGTGGTTAATTTAGCTAAAGCACTTGATATGAGTGTTGATGAACTGGCTGAGTTGCTGTTATTGGATTATTAAGTTTATCTAAGATTGGCCTTGACAAACCATTCCAAGGCTACTAAAATTAAGTTGTTGCAACCTTCTGGTTTTTGGTACAAGGGTACCTAGAAGGAGAATTTTGTTATGCAAATTGACAAAACTAAAATTATTCTAAGTCTACTAGACTTTGCAACAATTGTCGTTACTTCCATTAAAGAGGTTATGATTGCTCAAATTGAGTCAAACTCTGGAGATTAACGATATAAAAGCATATGATTTTGTACGATTATATGCTTTTCTTATTTTTAAGGAGAATAAGTGTTATGAGTCAAAAACAGTTTACAGAATTTGAAAATCAAGATTATGGTGTTGTTATTATAGAACTCGTGAAAGATATCTATTATAGTGGAGTAAGTACTAGTAGTAAGTTGGTATTAATCCGCAAATTCACGGAATTGATTTCGAGAAAAATTTTAAATTTAGGTGAAGGATCTAAGATGACATTAGGTGAAATAGCACATCCTAATCCTAAAAAATTTCCACGGACGTATAAGTTATGGGAAAAACTAGATGCTTCCTTTAGAGATGATTTTTCAAAAATTGTGCAAGAGAATGCAGAGCTATGTAACCAGTACGCCCACACACAAATCAACAAACCAGCTTCTGACGAAGAATATTTAAGAGCTGAAGAGCTAGTGTCTGAGTTGTTTTCACTCTTATTTGTAAAATACTTTACAAAATTCGAGCTTACCGTGTTGTCAGACCCCAATGTTCTAACTGCTTTTTCTCACCTACCACCAGTTATTCGCTATAAAACACTAGAAAAGTTAATGGGTGAGAAAGCAATTTCTGAATTAAATGTTCGAATTTTAGATAAGTTTATGTTGGCTAAAGTGAAATACCAAAGCTTGGATGAAGCATTCATTTGGTTATTGAAAAATCGAGAAGAGATGATTGATGTATCATATCCAACATCTGAAGAAATTGAAAACTTTATTGGGTTGCATGACGATGAATGTTCTTTAGTCTTATGGGAATACAACAATGCTTTTGATTTGTTGCTTGATAAATTATTAGATCCTAAAATTTTAGTCAACGAATCAGGGCAGTTATACGATGACTTTGAAAGAGCTGTAGTGTATTTTAATGGCTTTAACTGTGAATTATACCTCACTGGAACAGAAGAAAGAGAAGAATTTAAAGACCTTATTGAGTTTGCTTTTTTGGGAAGGCGAGGAAGAGAACAGGGTACATATCAAAAGAAGAATTTTATTTAAAAAATCGTCTGTCTAACTAATTAGAAGGGTGAATCTTTTTCATGTGTATGGTGTAAAGTACATTCTTTAAAAATTGTCCTTTATTTTGTACATTATTCTGAGTGGTGTTTTGCATGTTTTATAGTGCATCATATCATCTGATTTAAGGAATTGATTTGTACATTTTATACTCAAGTAATAGCAGAAGAAGTGGTGGTTCAATTGTACATTTTATTTAGATATTGAGAATTATTGAGGTAGATATTATTTTTTAATTTATTGGCTAAATAATTGACAAAGTTTTATAAGGGTGTATAATATAATTATAAAGTTAAACGCAGGTGACAGATGTGTGTTGCTTGTATTTTTTTGTACTAAAAAGGAGAATGGGAAATGACTGATTATATCTTTCAAGATAAAACCGATCTTGTAAATCATTTATTTTATAAATTAAGCGATGCCTCGCCAATTAAAATCCAAAAAACTTTATATTTCTTATTTGCTTTTTATGGAGCAACATACGGAAAATTATCAGGTGAAGAAAGTGTCGGGGAATTAGAATCTGTTAATTACACTAATTTCTTATTTAAACCAAATTTCGAAGCATGGAAGTACGGACCAGTTGATGATGAAGTCTATATAGCTTATCGTGATGATCGTTACGAAGCAGTAGAATTGACTGAAGATAAATTAAATGAAAAGCTTACTCCTTCAGAAAAAAGGAATGTGATTCAATTTATTGACAGCATCATTCAACAAACTGATGAAGTCGATGATTTTACTTTGGTTGATAGAACTCATGAGGATGATGCATGGCGTGTCCCATTTGAGGAAAATGATGGTGAAATGCATATAAAAATGGATCCTCAAGTAATTGTTGACGAATATGCTGAAAAATATGTGTAATGAACAGTTTTCAGTTGATGTGTTCGGTGGCAAGCCAAAAAAACAAGCGAAAATAAAATTCCAGGATAAAATATTTAATTCGGAATCATACACACCACCTAACAGGATTGATTTTAAAGATATTAAATTAGAAGTTGTTTTTAAAGATTGTTCAAAAAAATTTGTTAATCTACCAGCTTTAAAATTTTCAAATATGAAAAGTGAATTTGGTGCTGATTCGAAGACAATATTATGTTTAAATAAATTTGTTAATGAACCATCTATTATCCAAAGGAACTCTTCACGAATTACTATTAGAAATAACGACCAAGGGAAACGAATAAAAGATATCCTATATCATTTTTTAGATCAGACTTTTGTTGATTTTCACGAATTTTATTTTAGAAAATCATCCATTTTGGACAATTTCAACATTTTGTCACCCCATGAGGGAAGATTTAGAGTAATTTGTGTTTATACAATTAAACCTTCATCGCATAAAAAAGAAAGAACCAAACACTATTTAGAAGTAGTTCTACTAGATCCATATCATTTATTTATTCCCAGCAAACTTTTGGGTAAAGATAAAATAACTGGTAAGGATAGGTTATTTAGTAGTGAAGAAGCTATGGATCAAACATATGAACAGGTTAAAGATTATAATAGAGAGTTTTCACTTGAAAATATCAATTAAAAAAGAATCAGTCGATTCTTTTTTTATATTATTTTAAAATTATGCCTTTTAATTCATCTTCTACAGAGTCTCTATGTACTTTATATATCTGAGCTGGGTTTAGTGAAAAATTCCTAGTGTTATTAACTTCATAACAATGCTTATAATCTCGTAAACCTTCAATAGCTTCATACCATTTTGCAAATGAGCGAGTAAGAATTATTATCACTTCATCATTTTTGTCATCAATTCTTTTTTTAATTTTTTCAAAGAGGAATTTTTGCGTAGGAAGGTAATCTTTTATTTTTCTATTACTATTTGGGGAAGTGCCTTTACCTAATTTGTCATACATACCGTTATAAGATATAGAATGGTAGGGAAAGAACTCAGCAAGTGCAATATCTTCAGTTATCTTTTTTAAAGATTCAATAAGTTCTTCATTATCTTTTTTATCATAGCCTTCAACCCAGCATTTCATTTTATTTCCCCAATATCCTAGATCACTTTCATTTGCTAATTCAAATGCGTGGAAGAATGGCTGTTTCATTTCTAGATTTTCTTTTATGATTTGTTCGTAATTAGTGCCGTTTTTATTAGTGATGTTTTTATAAGCATCATAATATTCTGTGCTATATCCTGGGTTTAAACTTAAAATTATAATTTTTGCATTATCTATATCACCAACAAAATGTTGAGGATAAACATTTAGTCGGAGTTTATATTTTTCTTTTGCTGCTTTCTTTGTTTTTCCTTTAGCATCATCATCTACTTTATCTACTGGGGGATATTTTTTTGAATTTAATAGCTTTTTAATATATTTCAGGTCCGCAGTAGCAACGATTATCTCCTCACCATTATATATTTCAGAAGTAGTATTTTTCCAAGGATTTTCCATTACAATAACCTCCAATTCATATTTATAACACTATTTTAGCACAAATTTGAGTATCCGCTTTAATGAAATATCATTAATCAATGATATAATGTAAGTATTAAGTTATGAAAGGAAGTTTTAAATTGAATATTATCAATACTATAATTACTTCAGTCATCACATCAGGGATTATTGGTGTCTTTATTTCAGAATATTATCAATGAAAAACCTTAGTAAAAAAATGAAACGAGATTTTGTTATTGAATTGTTTGGTAATAGATTTATGTTGAAGGACAACTATCATGGTGAGGTGATAGAATTAAATAAAACTCTAGGGAAAATTCCAATTGTTTTTTCTGATAATGAAGATGTGATTAAGTGTTACGATAACATACTCTCAAATGCAGACGATAAAAATTTACTAAGATTGTTTAAAGCTATATGCATGGATAATAATGTAAAGATTGATATTTCAAATTGGGATGATGAAATGATCTTAAAAACTCTAGGGATATTTTCAGTTGAATAAGTAAGAGTATAATCTCCATCTCCAAAGAGGAGTAGCCAGTTCCAGCAGAAAGACCTTCATAGGTTTTATAACTGAATAGATTGACTACTTTGTTGTCGAATTTTTCCTGTTCTTCAAGTAATTCTGAGGAATAGACGACAACTTTAAAATCAAACAAGCTAAAAACACTCTAAAATCATTAAATTGATATTAAAGTGTTTTTTATTGTCAAAATATACAATTGAAAAAATTTCTAGTTTTTTTAATATAGTTTTCTTTGCATCTATGTCCTCTATAACATTTTTCCGAAAAACTATAATTTTCTTGAAAAATATATAAGCCTATGCTATACTACTAGTAGACTTACTTTATGGAGAAAATACATGAAACGTGAGATTTTATTAGAACGAATCGACAAACTAAAACAAATCATGCCCTGGTATGTTTTGGAATACTACCAATCTAAGCTTGCTGTTCCTTACAGTTTTACAACCTTGTACGAATACCTCAAGGAATACGATCGATTTTTCAGCTGGGTTTTGGAGTCTGGTATTTCAAACGCTGATAAAATGTCTGATATTCCTTTATCTGTCTTGGAAAATATGTCTAAGAAAGACATGGAATCCTTTATCCTTTACCTACGTGAACGTCCTTTGCTCAATGCTAATACAACCAAGCAAGGAGTTTCTCAGACAACTATCAATCGGACCTTGTCAGCACTTTCTAGTCTTTACAAGTATCTGTCCGAGGAGGTTGAAAACGATCAGGGGGAACCTTATTTCTATCGTAATGTAATGAAAAAAGTTTCAACCAAGAAAAAGAAAGAAACACTTGCTGCCAGAGCTGAAAACATCAAGCAAAAACTCTTTCTAGGTGATGAAACAGAAGGTTTTCTAACTTATATCGACCAAGAGTATCCACAACAACTTTCAAATCGCGCTCTCTCATCATTCAACAAAAATAAAGAACGTGATTTGGCCATTATTGCCCTTCTCTTGGCGTCTGGTGTCCGCTTATCTGAAGCTGTTAATCTGGATCTAAGAGATCTCAATCTCAAAATGATGATTATTGATGTCACTCGAAAAGGTGGCAAACGTGATTCGGTCAATGTCGCTGCCTTTGCTAAGCCTTATCTAGAGAATTATCTAGCCATTCGAAATCAACGCTATAAGACGGAAAAAACAGATACAGCCCTTTTTTTGACACTCTACAGAGGTATTCCTAATCGTATCGATGCTTCTAGCGTTGAGAAAATGGTTGCTAAGTACTCTGAAGATTTTAAAGTGCGTGTAACACCCCACAAACTGCGCCATACGTTAGCAACCAGGCTCTATGATGCCACTAAATCGCAAGTTTTGGTCAGTCACCAGCTAGGACATGCCAGCACACAAGTCACTGACCTCTATACCCATATCATTAATGATGAACAAAAGAATGCTCTAGATAGTTTATAAAATACATAAAATAAATTATGTAATATATGATTTTAAAAAAGAAGCTGGTCCTACAACCAACTTCTTTCTGGTTTATCCAACTACCGCTTCAGCAATTTCTTCACGGCTAATACCAGCGAAGTAGCGTGTAATATCAATGGTTTCTAGCGCCTTAAGGACATCTTCGCGTTCGTATTTCACTCCACGAAGGACATCTTCTACTGCAGCAACGTCTTCAATACCAAAGAAGTCACCATAAATCTTGATGTCTTGGATTTTTGATTCGACGACATTAGCAAAGACTTCCACCTTACCACTAGTGAATTTGGTTCCACGACGGACGTTAAATTCAGGTGATTTACCATAGTTCCAGTCCCAAGTTCCAAACTTAGTATCTTTGATACGGTTAATTTCAGCCAATTCTTCCTCAGAAAAAACGTATTCTGTCATCTCTGGATACTCTTTTTTCATGTAT
The DNA here is from genome assembly GCF_001808785.1 of Streptococcus sp. HMSC077D04. Classification (GTDB taxonomy): domain Bacteria; phylum Bacillota; class Bacilli; order Lactobacillales; family Streptococcaceae; genus Streptococcus; species Streptococcus mitis_BX. Next base: position 80,551 of record NZ_KV794547.1, read on the forward strand.
TCCAAGAGTAAGTCACGGAATTCTTCAACTGTGATTTTTTCTGGCAATTCATTGACAATATTAGTTACACGGGCACGAACAGATTTCACACCTTTTGATTCAAATTTATCTTTTGAAACCTTAAGGGCGTTAGCAAGGACTGACAAATCAACGTCAAAGAGCAAGCAACCGTGGTGCATGATACGGCCATTGATATAGGCTTGGGCATTGCCACAGAATTTCTTTCCATCAATTTCAAGGTCGTTACGACCTGTGAACTCAGCTTTAACACCGAGTTGAGCTAGTGTATTGATAACTGGGGTGGAGAAGCTCTTAAAGTCAAAAGCCTTGTTTTCATCTTCTTTTGAGATAATCGTGTAGTTGAGGTTGTTTAGATCGTGATAAACAGCTCCACCACCGCTGATACGGCGGACCACCTCAATGCCATTTTCTCGAACATAATCACGGTTGATTTCTTCGATAGTGTTCTGGTGACGCCCGACAATGATCGATGGTTTGTTAATCCAAAGTAGGAAGATTTGATCCTCATCCAAAAGGTGTTTAAAGGCATATTCTTCCAAGGCAATATTAAAAGCAGTGTCGTTTGAATGATTGATAATGTATTTCATGATATCCCTTTATATGATAGAGACTGGAAAATATCTTTCCAGCCTAGTCTATCTTCATTTTATTTTTTCTTAGGTGAATGGATGGCCATTCCTAGAACATCCGCAAACGCTTCGTACATCACTTCAGAGTAGGTTGGGTGTCCGTGGATAGTCTTCAGCATTTCTTCAACAGTAATTTCCATTTCGATAATGCTTGACGCTTCATTGATCAACTCTGCAGCTGCAGGACCGATAATATGAACACCAAGGATTTCTCCGTATTTCTTATCTGCAATGACTTTAACAAATCCTTGAGCTGCATCTGATGCAATTGCACGACCGTTAGCTGCAAAGTTGAATTTACCGATGGCAACATCGTATTTCTCACGGGCTTGTTCTTCTGTCAAACCTACTGCTGCTACTTCAGGAAGAGTATAGATGGCTGCAGGAGTCAAGTTCAACTTGGCAACAGCATGATTTCCTTTAAGAGCATTTTCAGCAGCAACTTCACCCATACGGAAAGCTGCGTGAGCCAACATCTTAGTACCATTAATATCACCTGGTGCGTAGATACCTGGAACAGAAGTTTCCATGTATTCGTTGACCTTGATACGACCACGATCCAATTCAAACTCAACCTCTCCAATACCTTCAAGGTCTGGCACACGACCGATTGAAAGAAGAGCTTTATTTGCGATGATATCGTCTTTTCCTTCAACCTTGATACGAAGTTGACCATTTTCCTCAATGATTTCTTGCAGTTTAGTACCAGTCAAGATGGTCATTCCTTTACGCTCAAGAATCAAGCGAAGATTCTTAGAAACTTCTGCATCCATAGCTGGCACGATACGGTCCATCATTTCGATAACAGTTACTTTTGAACCAAATGTCATGAAGGCCTGACCAAGTTCGATACCAACAACTCCACCACCGATGATAACAAGGCTTTCTGGCACTTCATTCATTTCAAGAATGTCATCACTAGTCATGACAAGTGGAGATTCCATACCAGGGACGTTGATTTTGCTGACTTTTGAACCACCAGCAAGGATAATTTTCTTGGTTTCAAGTAATTCAGTACCGTTTACCAAGACATTCTTGTCTTTAGTAATAGTACCAATACCTTTATGTACAGTAACTCCATAACTACGAAGAAGACCTGCAACCCCACCTACCAAGGTATTAACAACCTTAGACTTGGTTTCAAGGAGTTTGTCCATATCTACAGTGAAGTTTGGATTTTCGATTACGATACCACGGTTTGCGGCATGACCGATATTTTCGATAATTTCAGCGTTATGAAGGTAGGTCTTGGTTGGAATACATCCACGGTTTAAGCAGGTTCCACCAAGTTCAGATTTCTCAACAAGGGCAACCTTACCGCCGAGTTGGGCAGCTTTAATGGCTGCAACATAACCAGCAGGACCTCCACCAATCACAACGATATCAAAGGCATCATCGCTCTTACCATCATCGTTTGAGGCATTTGCTGTAGGTGCTGGGCTAGCTTCTGGTGCTGCTGCTCCAGCTGTTGGGATGTTTTCCCCTTCTTCACCAAGGTAACCGATAACTTCCGTTACAGGGACTGTTTCCCCATCTCCTTTGAGGATAGCAATCAAGTAACCATCTTCTTCGGCTTCCAATTCCATGCTGACTTTATCAGTCATGATTTCCAAAAGGATTTCTCCTTCTTTTACAAATTCTCCGACTTTTTTATTCCATTGGACGATTTGTCCTTCTGTCATATCCACGCCGGCTTTTGGCATAATTACTTCTAAGGCCATGTCTTCCTTCCTTTATCTATATCTTAAAAATGAATACTCTTGCTCTTAAATCAACATTGAGATTGGATTTTCAATCAATTCTTTCAAGTCCTTCATAAACTTAGCACCAGCCATACCATCTACGACACGGTGGTCAATGGTTAATCCTAGGCTCATGATAGGGCGAATCACAATTTCACCATTAACGACAACTGGCTTCTCGATTGTCGAACTGACGCCAAGGATAGCTGAGTTTGGTTGGTTGATGATCGGACCAAAGGACTGAACACCAAACATTCCCAAATTACTGATTGTGAACGTTGAATTTTGAAGTTCACTTGGAGCCAATTTGCCATCCAAGGTACGGCCAATAACATCCTTGAAGGCTACAACCAACTCTGAAAGACTCATCTTCTCAGCATTGTAAACAACAGGTGTCATCAATCCATTATCCATCCCAACTGCCATCGCAAGGTTGACATAGTTGTGAGTGATAATGGTCTTACCATCTTCTGTCAATGAAGCGTTGATGTATGGGTGTTTCATAAGAGTCTTAACAACTGCAAGTGAAAGAAGGTCTGTTACAGTAGTCTTCTTCCCAGTTGCTTCCATGATTGGCTCAAGAACCTTCTTACGAAGAGCCAACATTTCAGTCATATCAACTTCATAATTGAGTGTGAAGGTTGGCGCAGTTAAGTAAGATTCAACCATACGTTGGGCAATAACCTTACGCATTGGTGTCATTGGGATACGTTCAATTTCACCGTATGGTGTTACGTTATCAGGGACTTTTTCCACTTTTTCAATCTGAGCAGGAGACTTGATGGTGTCGTTTTCAATATTTTCAGGAAGTAAGGCCAAGACATCCTTCTTCATGATTTTACCACGATGACCAGTTCCTTGGATTTCCTGCCAAGCAATATTATGTTCGAGGGCAATTCGTTTTGCAAGTGGCGAAATGCGAACCACGTTTGTGTCTTTATAAGTTTCCACGTCTTCTTTGTGGACACGACCGTTTGCACCTGAGCCAGAAACGTCGTAGAGGTTGATTCCTAAATCATCCGCTAACTTTCTAGCTGCAGGAGTCGCTCTTAGCTTGTCATCAGCCATGACCTCTCCAATTCTATACTAAGATATTAAGGACGCAGAGGGCCATGAAAAAATAGGAGATTGACGATGTGTTCGATGAACACAAGGAAATCTATCTTTTTTTCGCAGACCTCCGTCCGAATTCAATTAAATAATACAAAGGGCGTTAAAAGCGACTGAAAAATAGGAAATCGACGATGGATTCGATGAAGCCAAGGAGATTTATCTTTTTTCCGAGCTTTTAGCCCGTGTTCAACTCTACAAGCAACTTGGATACAACACGTATCTCAAGTTACTAAAGTTAAAAACAACCGTTATTTTACATAACTTATCTTATGTAATTCTATTCTTTATTATATGTTTTACGAATGGCATCTTTGATGCTTTCAACGGTTGGAATCATTGCATTTTCTAGGTTTTGTGCATAAGGCATTGGCACATCTTCTCCTGCGCAACGACGGATTGGTGCATCTAGATAGTCAAATGCTTCCGATTCTGAAATAATAGCTGAAATCTCTCCGATATAGCCGCTTGTTTTATGGGCATCGTTAACCAGAACAACTTTACCAGTCTTCTTAACTGAGTTAATGATAATCTCCTTATCAAGCGGAACAAGGGTGCGTGGGTCAACAATCTCAACAGAAATTCCTTCTTCTGCTAATTCTTCAGCTGCTTGAACCACACGGCGAAGCATTTTTCCATAAGTAACAACTGTTACATCCGTACCTTCACGTTTGATTTCCCCAACTCCAAGTGGAATCGTATAGTCTGGATCAACTGGTACTTCCCCTTTTTGGTTAAATTCTGACTTGTACTCAAGGATAATAACAGGGTTGTTATCACGGATAGAAGACTTAAGCAGTCCTTTCATGTCCGCAGGCGTACCTGGTGCTACAACCTTAAGTCCTGGGATATGAGTGAACCAAGACTCTAGAGATTGTGAATGCTGGGCTGCAGAACCAACTCCGTTACCAGCTGCACAACGAACAGTCATTGGAACCTGACCTTTCCCACCAAACATATAGCGTGTTTTAGCTGCTTGGTTTACGATATTGTCCATGGCAATGACCGAGAAGTCCATAAAGGTCATATCGACGATTGGACGAAGGCCTGTCATGGCTGCTCCTGCTGCTGCACCTGAGATGGCAGCTTCAGAAATCGGACAGTCACGAACACGTTCTGGACCAAATTCTTCGAGCATTCCGACAGAAGTTCCGAAGTCTCCTCCGAAGACACCGACGTCTTCTCCCATCAAGAACACATTTTCATCGCGACGCATTTCCTCAGACATAGCAAGGATAATGGTGTCACGGAAGGACATTGTTTTTGTTTCCATTTTATCTCTTTCTCCTTAGTCTGCGTAAATATCTTCAAATGCTGATTCAAGCGGTGGGAATGGACTTTCCTCAGCAAATTTAACAGAAGCTTCTACTGCTTCCTTAACTTGCGCTTGGATTTCTTCCAATTCTTCGGCACTTGCAATAGTGTTTTCAATGAGGTACTTGCGAAGATTTTCGATCGGGTCTTTTTGTTTCCACAACTCCACTTCTTCACGGGTACGATATTTACCAGGGTCAGATGATGAGTGACCAAGCCAGCGATAAGTAACACTTTCAATCAAGACTGGACCATTACCACTGCGAACATGGTCTACAGCTTTCTTAAATCCTTCATAGACATCGATGACATTGTTACCGTCTTCGATGAACATTCCAGGAATTCCATAAGCGGCGCTACGTTGATGGATATGTTCTACATTAGTCATTTTCTTGATATCCGCAGAGATACCGTAACCGTTGTTAATGCAATAGAAAATGACTGGCAGGTTCCAGATAGAAGCCATGTTCACTGCTTCGTGGAAAACACCTTCGTTGGTCGCACCATCTCCAAAGAAGCAGACAACGATTTTTCCAGTATGTTGCATCTGCTGACTGAGGGCTGCACCAACAGCGATTCCCATACCACCACCTACGATACCATTGGCACCAAGGTTACCAGCATCAAGGTCAGCGATATGCATAGAACCACCTTTACCTTTACAGGTTCCAGTATATTTACCGAGGATTTCAGCCATCATTCCGTTGAGGTCAATTCCTTTGGCAATAGCTTGTCCGTGACCACGGTGGTTTGAGGTAATTAGATCATCTGGATTGAGAGCCAACATAGCACCCACGTTAGCCGCCTCTTCTCCAACAGAAAAGTGCGTCATTCCTGGCACTTTCCCTTTCTTTACTAATTGCGCAATTTTTAAGTCCATACGACGGATTTCTTCCATCTTACGGAACATCTCTAGCAAAAGATTTTTATCTAAAATTGACATCTTCTTGCCTTTCTAACTTTCTTCTTACCTTACTATTTTACCGTTTTTAGCAAATACTGTCAAAGTTTTTCTAAAGAAAATTTCACAAATTAAAAAAGAAAACCCCATAGGAATAAGGGATTTTCTTATCAAGAATATTTTTTCACAAACTTTTTAGCGTTTAGATTTTTCTAAAGATTCAAATCTCTTCATAATCACAGTTAAACGCCAACGGTAGAGAACCCCACTCACAATCAAACTAATAATCAAGCCGATCCAGTAAGAATAAGCTCCAAAATCTGTTAGGGAATCAAATACAATAGCCACTGGGATTGCTACGCCCCAATAACCAACCAAACCAAGGTAAAAAGGAATAACGGTATCCTTATAACCCCTCAAAATTCCCTGAAGCGGTGCCGCAAAGGTATCTGCTAACTGAAAGAAAAGACTATAAGTTAAAAAGCGCGCTGTCAAATTGATGAATTCTGGGTCGTTCCCATAAACACTGGCCACATTTCCCCTAAAAATGTAAAGGAAAGATAAGGTGAAGGCCGCAAAAATGAGGGCAGTCCATCTTCCTAAACCAATATAGGTTTTCGCATCATCAAATCGCTTGGCTCCCACTTCATAGGAAACGACAATAGCCATAGCCGATGAGATACTCATTGGAAAGGCATACATGAGAGATGAAAAATTCATAGCTGACTGGTGACTAGCAATAATCAAGGACGAGAACTTAGCCATAATCAAACCAACCACGGAAAAGATAGCCACTTCCGCAAAGACAGTTCCCCCAATAGGCAGACCTAAGCGAACTCCTTCCTTAATTTTATCCATATTAAGCGGAATGCGTTTCTCAAGATGTAGGGCTTTGAGCTTCTCCTGTTTAAATAGAACCAAAACAGAAATCCCAAGCAAGACCCAGTAGGCCAAGGAAGTACCTAAACCAGCACCAGCACCTCCCAGTTCTGGAACACCAAAGGCACCGTAAATCAAGAGATAGTTAAACCCGCTATTGAGAGGGAGTAACAAAAGCATGAGATACATGGACAGTTTGGTCAAGCCCAGCGAATCCAGCAAGGAACGAATGACACTAAAAAGTAACAGGGGGATAATTCCGATAGATAAAAACCAAAGATAGCGAACCGCTACTGCCGCCACCGGTGCTTCTAGTCCAATATGATTCAAGATTGGTGGTGCCAAGAAAAGCACCATCCCCAGCAAGACCACAGATAGACCCAAGGCCAAATAGATGAACTGGTAAAAATCGGATGCAACTTCTTCCTTTTTGCCTCGACCAAGATGGTGACCAATGATGGGCACCAAAGCTGAAACAATCCCTGTTAGGAAAGTAAAGAAAGGATTCCAGATACTGGTTGCCATAGACACACCAGCCAAGTCCATAGTATTGTATTGACCTGTCATAGTCGTATCAACAAAGGATGCAGAATAATTGGCAAATTGATAAATCAGGATAGGGAAAAATATCTTTAAAAATAAGATAAACTTGTCTTTAAAATGATGGGTCTGGTACATATAAGCTCTCTATTCTTTTTGTTTACAGAGCAGACTCCCACCTAGTTTTGATAGACAATTTGTCCCTTACAGATGGTATATTTAACCTGCCCTTTTAAAGTTTCACCGATGAATGGTGAATTAGCTGCTTTCGAAGCAAAATGGGAGTCCACAAGGCGGTCAGCCTTAGCATCAAAAATAGTGATGTCCGCTGGACCATTCTCAGCCAGGTAACCTGCTTCAAAGTTGTAAAGCTTGGATGGGTTGTATGTCATTTTTTCAAGTAATTCCATCAAGCTCAACTCACCAGCTTCCACCAAATAAGTTAAACCGAGAGACAGAGAGGTTTCTAAGCCAGTCATACCAGATGGCGCTTTGGTAATATCTTCGACATTTTTTTCATCGGCATGATGAGGCGCGTGGTCTGTCGCAATAACTGTGATGACACCTGACTTGAGACCTTCAATCACAGCACGACGATCTGATTCCAAACGAAGTGGAGGATTCATCTTAGCATTGCTTCCTTGTGTCAAAAGGAGCGCTTCGGTCTTAGAGAAATGCTGTGGCGCTACTTCTGCTGTGACTTGCGCTCCCAATCTTTGAGCAAACTCCACTACTTTAACACTTTCTTCCTTAGACAAATGCTGAATATGAACATGGGCTTTGGTTGCATAGGCAATCATGACATCACGCGCCATCATAGCATACTCAGCCACTCCAGTCGCACCGCAAATATGGAAATGCTCTTTAGCAATATTTTCGTTAAAGCCAAGAACACCGTTCAATCCTGGATCTTCCTCATGAAGACTAATAAAGGTATTAAGCTTTTTGGCTTCCTCCATGGCTTCTTTTACCACTTTACTGCTTTCAAGCGGAATACCGTCATCAGAAAAACCAACAGCTCCAGCTTCTAAAAGTGCCTTAAAGTCAGTCAAATCTTGCCCATTAAAATTTTTAGTAATGGTCGCAACCGTCTTAACATTAATCTTCTCCTTGGCAGCTGACTGGAGAACTTCTTGCAAAGTCTCCACGTCTGAAATGGTTGGACTGGTATTAGCCATCATGACAACAGTTGTAAAACCACCTGCGGTGGCTGCTAAGGCACCAGTATGGATATCCTCCTTGTGGGTCTGACCAGGTTCACGGAAATGAACATGAATATCGACCAAGCCAGGAGCAACTACAAGACCAGTAGCATCAATTATCTCTGCTCCTTCTTCTTTAATCTCAGGCGCAATTTTGATAATTTTCCCATCTTGAACTAAGACATCACAAACTTGATCCAAACCAGACTTGGGATCCATTACACGACCATTTTTGATTAGTAGCATCTGCTTTCTCCTTTATTCATAGAAATCAACTTGGGTATCCAACAATTTATCCCCATCATAAACAAACTTGGCTGAAAAGAAGGGTTTATCCTCTAAAAGCCACTCAACAAAGGTATGGTCACCTTCCCAAGTTGGCTTGCTCAAAACCTCATCATAAGGAACCCATTCTAGCGTCCCCTCGTTGCAATCAATCAAGTCGCCCTCAAACTCCGTCACTTTAAAAACATAGGTATACCAGTCTAAATCAGGTGTAAATTCAGGAAAAGTGATAACACCTTTTAGAACTGGCTTGGCTTTGAGCCCTGTTTCTTCGAGGATTTCACGCGCTGCACATTCCTGAGGTGTCTCTCCTCGCTCTAGTTTACCACCCACACCAATCCATTTACCTTCATGAACATCATTGGGTTTCTTATTACGGTGGAGCATGAGCAGTTCTTTCCCGTTATCAATGTAGCAAATGGTCGCTAACTGAGGCATATTTTCTCCTTATCTAAGCCAATCGATTGGCTCTTGTCCTGTCTCTTTTAAGAATGCATTGGCCTTGGAAAAAGGCTTGGAACCCCAAAATCCTCTATAAACCGACAAAGGACTGGGATGAGCTGATTCGATAATCAAGTGATGAGGATTGGTAACTAAGGCCTTCTTCTTGCGTGCATAAGCTCCCCAGAGAACAAAAACGACTGGTCTATCTAGATGATTGACCACCTGAATCACAGCATCCGTAAAAGGCTCCCATATCTGACCAGCATGACCATTGGCCCGTCCAGCAGGAACAGTCAAACAAGCATTAAGTAGCAAGACTCCTTGCTCAGCCCAAGCTGTCAAATCATGAGATTTCTTAACCCCGATATCATCTGACAATTCTTGCAAGATATTTTGCAAGGATGGCGGAGCTGGGATAGAGTCAGGTACAGAAAAACTCAAGCCCTGCGCTTGACCTGGCCCGTGATAGGGATCTTGCCCTAGAATAACCACCTTAACTTCTTCAAGCGGTGTTGTCAAGAGAGCTTGAAAAACCTTTTCCTTGGGCGGATAAACAGTACCCTGAGCATAGACCTGCTCCATAAACTGATTGATTTTCCCAAAATAACCCTCAGGTAATTGCGCCTTAATCAAAGCATGCCAAGACGAGTGTTCCATAGCCGACTCCTTCATTTTTACTGCCTCTATTATAGCAAAAAGTGGCTATGGAAACCACTTTTTACAGTTTATCTAAGCAATCCAGCAAGTCTTGGTAAGAATGAACTTCGTAAGTCGGCTGGGCTAGTGTGTGATTTTCGAGGTGATGAGGATTGTACCAGATAGTGTCAATTCCAGCATTATTGCCACCCTGAATGTCGGCGGTTAGGGAATCTCCAATCATCAGCGTCTCTTCTTTGCTAAAACCTTCAATCTGCTGACCGATTTTTTCATAAAAGAGAGCATCAGGCTTTTGTGTTTGCAGCTGTTCAGAGATAAAAACTTGATTGAAATAAGGTGCCAGACCCGATTGAGCCAAACGTCCCGTCTGAATGGCAGTAATCCCATTTGTCGCAGCATATAGCTCATAATCTCGCTCAATGAGGTTGTCTAAGAGTTCATGGGCGCCTGAAAAAGTTTGTCCCTGTTGAGCGAGGTAAAATTGGTAACGCTGGGCTAGAAAACTACCGTCTTTTTCCTGTCCAAAATGACCAAATAAACGAGAAAAGCGCGTGTTAACCAGCTCCTGTTTACTGATTTTCTTCAGCTCCAAGTCCTTCCAGAGAGCCTTGTTCATAGGAACGTAATAGTCTTTATAAGCCTGAATATCTGTAACCCCTTCTTCTTTTAGGAGTTGTGTCAAAGCCACATCCTCAGCAGCATCAAAATCAAGCAAGGTGTGGTCGAGGTCGAAAAGTAGAAATTTGTAGGACAATTTGAGAGTTTTCCTTTCTAAGATAAACAACTTTCACTTCAGCCAGCTGTTTAATGTAAAAACTTAAAAGTGGTATAGTATCACAAAGAATAATCGAGCCAATTGATTAACTAATCCATACTATTCTAGTCAAGTTTATTTTTATTATAGAAAAATCTTCTATAAATTCGAGCAATAGTTAAAATACAAACAAATATAATTCCCAAAATAGATAACACTATTTTCACAAAATTCATTTCAGAGCCTATTACATAGATATGAAAAAGAGGAGCTAGTCCTACACATAGAGACAATAGATAATTACTAAATCTTATCTCACCAATTCCTGCAAAAAAATGTTTCATTTTAAATATCCCCATTTTACCTTTCATCTTTATAGTCCACTAACAACTCTATTGACTTCTCTTTTTTTTGAAAAATCTTGACAACAAATTTACTCCACTTAATGCCACTAAAATGTCAATGGGTAAAAAATAGTAATCCCATATCAAATGAGAAATCAGCAATGTTAAAAATAGTATACAGTCAATATAACTATTCTGATAATACTCTGTAATTACATAATACAGAAATACCACAACCATCAAAATTAAAATAACCATCCTAATACTATCATCCTGTTCTTAATTTATTGTCACTTTTTCCATCCCATTCATCAATAGCATTAAAAAATCCTATTAAGAAATGATTACCTACTCACTAATACTATTCCAAAATTTATTTTTTTGGAATAAGTAATGAAATTCCAATTAGTAATACACCTAATATAAATAAAATTATTTCCCAAAATTTATTCTCAGTTTTAATAAGAGGAATAAGATACATGCTGACTAATATGGAACTTGCTCCTATAATAGCAAATATTATTCTGGCTTTATCACTTAGTTTAAACATATTGGATCTCCCATAAAATAAGCAGTAGCTACGTTTACTGTAACATTCCCCGTCTTTATGTAGAGATAATCTCCCATCAAGACACCTCATCTCTTCTTACTCAATAGCAGCATAATTATTTGATGATACGAGTTTCATAAGATTTCTCCTCTTTAACGTTGCATGGTAAGGAATCTTTCAACAAAATTCATTGGCAAACTACTATTCTAGAAGATTGACAGCCCAAATCTTTCAGAATAGAACAATCCTGACTATCGAACACCGTAATTTCATAAATATCTATGTAATTCTAGACCTAGAATTCCTATAAACTAAATGTTTTCGCACTATTCTAAGCCATTGATTGCCTTAAATTTTAATTTTTGAAGGATTCTAAAGCTAGAATAGCTCAAAAATCACGAGAATAAAGCTATTCGAAGCTTAGAAGAACCTTTTCTAAACTTCATTATCAATTCATCTAGTTGCTCTTGCAATTTTTCTGATGTGCTTTGAGTTTTTTCAGAGCCCAGTCATAATGACTTGACGTGCTACTAACAAAGTAGGAACCCAGACTTGTCCCTCCCGTCCACTTATAGACACCTTTGGTAAAGAGTTCGTCATTGCTAAAAACTTCTATCAACTCTAAAACCTCCCTATGTGATTGTTCTAGGAGTCTAGTCGCTTCTTCTAAGGAGGTTTTCTGGTGCTTCTTCCAAAAAGCGACATTCATTTCTCCATAAGTTTTCCAATTATAAGGTTCAGGGAGAAAAGGTCTTTCGTGATCTTTTTGATTAGAATGTACCCAAGTCAAAAGTAACTGCTGCCATTCATAAAGATGGATCAAGACATCCCTCAGATTTTTATCCCTTTTCCAGTGAGCTTCTTTTTTCTTTGGGTCTCTTGAAAAATCAAATGGAGTCTGTAGCTCATCTTCACTTAGTTGGGAGATGAAACGATTAAGCTTTTCATAGTTTTCCTTAGAGGCCAGCACTAGCTCCTCTTTTGTTTTAGGTCTAGGCACAGAGTTCTCCCTTCATATCTCTAGTTATTATTAGAGATTTTTTATCCTTTAAATCTCTATAACTTATCCTTTAATTTCTCAACAAAGAGATAGGCTGCTGGACAAGTCAAGGTATTCTTAATTGTCAAATGGTTGATTTGATGGATCTTTTTGCGGTCTGTATGAGGAAATTCACGACAGGCCTTTGGACGAACATCATAGATGGAACATAGATTATCTCCTCCTAGAAAGGGACAAGGCATGGATTTAAAAACCTTATCACCATCTTCGTCTACCTGCAGAAACTCCGCTTCAAAAGCAGGTAATTTCATCTTAAAGTACTTAGCAATACGAGTGATGTCTGCTTCCTTGAAGTCGGGTCCCAATGTCTTGCAACAGTTGGCACAGGCAGTGCAATCAATCTCCGCAAAAACTTCTTGGTGAATCTGTTGGGCTATCTTATCCAGATTTTTTGGTGGTTTTTTCTTTAAATTGGCTAAAATTTTACGGTGCTCCTTTTGCTTTTGCAAGGCTAGCTGGTGGTAATACTCAATATCAATTTCTTTAGACATAATTTCTTTCTAATTCACGTATTTTTGTCTATTATACCATAAACACTGCCCCCTTTTTGCCCCCTAAATACAAAAATAGCCCTTCGGATAAAATCCGAGGGGCTTAAAACGTTGTTAAATCAACGGCCGAACTTTTGAATTTCAAGGTTCGGGATAAAATAGTTCACTGAACTATTTTATTTTTTAAGGTTGTAGAATGATTTCAATCCACGGTATTCTGCCACTTCACCAAGTTGGTCTTCGATGCGAAGCAATTGGTTGTATTTAGCGATACGGTCTGTACGTGAAAGTGAACCAGTCTTGATTTGTCCTGCGTTAGTTGCAACTGCGATGTCAGCGATTGTTGAATCTTCAGTTTCACCTGAACGGTGTGATACAACGGCAGTGTAACCAGCTTCTTTCGCCATTTCGATAGCTTCAAAAGTTTCAGTAAGAGTACCGATTTGGTTAACTTTGATAAGGATTGAGTTAGCAGCACCTTCTTGGATACCACGTGCAAGGTAGTCAGTGTTTGTTACGAAGAAGTCGTCACCAACCAATTGAACTTTCTTACCAAGACGTTCAGTAAGAGCTTTCCATCCATCCCAGTCGTTTTCATCCATACCATCTTCGATAGTGATGATTGGGTATTTGTTAACCAATTCTTCAAGGTAGTCGATTTGTTCTGCAGATGTACGAACAGCAGCGCCTTCACCTTCAAATTTAGTGTAGTCATAAACTTTACGTTCTTTATCGTAGAATTCTGATGAAGCACAGTCAAATCCGATAAATACGTCTTTACCTGGAACATATCCAGCAGCTTCAATCGCAGCAAGGATAGTTTCAACACCGTCTTCAGTTCCTTCGAAACGAGGAGCGAATCCACCTTCGTCACCTACGGCAGTTTCCAAACCACGTGATTTAAGGATTTTCTTAAGAGCGTGGAAGATTTCAGCACCGTAACGAAGAGCTTCTTTAAATGTTGGCGCACCAACTGGCAAGATCATGAACTCTTGGAAAGCGATTGGAGCGTCAGAGTGAGAACCACCGTTGATGATGTTCATCATTGGAGTTGGAAGAACTTTAGTGTTGAATCCACCAAGGTAGCTGTAAAGTGGGATTTCAAGGTAGTCAGCAGCAGCACGAGCTACAGCGATAGACACACCAAGGATTGCGTTTGCACCCAATTTACCTTTGTTAGGAGTACCGTCAAGTGCGATCATAGCACGGTCGATAGCTTGTTGGTCACGTACATCGTAGCCGATGATAGCTTCAGCAATGATGTTGTTTACGTTGTCAACAGCTTTTTGTGTACCAAGACCACCGTAACGAGATTTGTCACCGTCGCGAAGTTCAACTGCTTCGTGTTCACCAGTAGAAGCTCCTGATGGAACCATACCACGTCCGAAAGCACCTGATTCAGTGTAAACTTCTACTTCAAGTGTTGGGTTACCGCGTGAGTCTAGGACTTCGCGAGCGTAAACATCAGTAATAATTGACATTTTTTACTCTCCTTATGAGTTAAATTTTTTACACCTCTATAATACCTTAAAACCCCTCCTTTTTCAAGAAAAAACGTTATCTTTGTGCAAATTTTCCTTAACTTTATAAAGTAATCGCTTTCTTTTGTCTGTTTTATTCTAACTTTTATGATATACTGTTTTTATGACAGATTTATCAAAACAATTACTTGAAAAAGCTCATGGTGGCCCAAAATTAAATCCAGATGAGCAAAGACGCTATCTTGGCACTTTTGAGGAAAGAGTTCTTGGATATGCAGATATTGACACAGCAAATAGCCCTCAGTTAGAAAAAGGCTTTTTATCTATTTTAGAAAATCTTCAGGAAAAAGCAGAACCACTATTTGTGAAGATTTCACCAAATATCGAATTTGACAAGCAAGTTTTCTACTTAAAAGAAGCTAAAGAAACTGATAGTCAAGCTACTATTGTATCTGAAGAGCATACTTCTTCTCCTTTTGGTCTGATTATCCATAGCAATGCACCAGTACAAGTAGAAGAAAAGGACCTTCGACTTGCTTTTGCAAAACTTTGGGAAGTTAAAAAGGAAGAACCAGCCAAAACATCCATCTGGAAGAAATGGTTTGGCTAGATCTTGCGCATATTTAATAAATGCCCTATATTGGCAGCCGTGTGCTCCAAATAGAGACTGGCATTTTTCAAACTATCTTCTAAAGGTTCACTTTTCTCCAAAATAGAAAAAGCTGCTTGGATATTCTCAAATGGTAAGGGAGGTAAATCCTCAGCAATACTACCACAAATAGCAATGACAGGAACTCCGACAGGGGTTCTTTTTGCTACGCCTATAGGCGCTTTACCTGATAAGCTTTGACTATCTAGCCTTCCTTCTCCTACAACAACCAAGTCAGCATGTGAAACTTTCTTATCAAAGTTAATTAAGTTCAAGCAGCTATCAATTCCAGACACGATATTTGCCTGAGCAAAGGCACACAAACCGCCAGCAATTCCTCCACCAGCTCCTGCTCCTTTAATTTCTAATGTTGCAGGCGAGACTTTTTCATAAAAATCTTGGATTGCCTGATCTACGACTGCAAACATAGTAGGATCTAGGCCTTTTTGTTTTCCAAAAATGTAGGTCGCACCTTGAGGACCACATAAGGGACTCACGACATCTGCTAAAATACGAATTTGCACATCTTCAGGAATTTCATAGCGATTTTCTGTTGAAACAGAAGCTAAGTTTAATAAGGACTGACCGTAAGCAGGCAATACATTTCCATCCTTATCATAAAATTGATAACCCAATCCAGCAGCGATCCCAATTCCTCCGTCATTACTAGCCGTACCACCAACGCCGATATAGATATCTTTAATCCCTTGAGCAATGAGATGACGAATCAACTCTCCAATACCACAAGTTTGGATTTGAAGTGGATTTCGTTTCTCTAGCGGAATCTTTCCAAGGCCAACCAAGTCGGCAACTTCAAATAGCGCCAGTCCCCCTTTTTGAAAATAGCGCATGGCTTCTTTTTGTCCAAAAGGTCCTGTCACTTTGATCCATTTTTCTTCAAGGTCAATAGAATGCCGAATAGCATCTACTGTACCTTCGCCACCATCACCAACAGGGCAGAGGAGACAGTCTACATCTGCTATCGATTGTTGGAAGCCTCTTTTTATTGCTTCAGCTACCTGTTGAGCGGACAAGCTTTCCTTAAACGAATCTGGTGCAATTACAATCTTCATATTTTCCCTCATTCTAAACAGTCAATCAAGGGAAGAACTTCTAAAAAATCCCTCTTGTCAACATGATGTGGTATTTCTTTTTTGAGTACTTCTTTGCCACAAAAGGCGATTCCCAGTCCTGCTGATTTCAACATTAATAGGTCATTTGCCCCATCTCCGATTGCAACAGTTCTTTCTTGAGGAAGTTTTAGTCCCTCTCTCCATTTTTCCAGAGTCTCTTTTTTGACCTCAGGACTTATAATTTGTCCAATCAATTTTCCAGTTAAAAGACCATCTTTGACTTCAAGTTGGTTGGCAGAGAAATGGGCAATTCCAAGAGATTTTGCTAGTCTCGCAACTATTGGTGTAAAGCCACCAGACAGTAGACCAACTAGGATACCATTCTTTTGGAGAATGGAAATGAATTCCTGGGCATTTGGCGTTAGATGAATAGAGTTGAAGACTTTATCAAAAACCGAAACAGGAAGACCTTCCAGCAAGGACACTCTTTTTCTTAAACTGCTTTCAAAGTCTAACTCTCCTCGCATTGCCCGACTTGTAATCAGCGAAATTTCCTCCTCACGACCTGCCTCTCTACCCAAAAGATCAATCACTTCTTCTAGGATTAAGGTTCCATCAACATCCATGACACACAAACCTTTTACTTGAGACATATCTTCTCCTCTCTAAACAGCCCAAAAATCGTATGAAGTCATCATACGATTTTATCTATTAATTAACTAAACTATGGTACAAGTCAAGGTATGACTTGCAGGCTGTATCCCATGAGAAATCACACTCCATAGCTTGTTTTTGTAGATTTCTCCAAACATCAGGATGGTTTCTATACAAGTCCAATGCTGTTTGGAAAGTCCAATTTAACCAGTAAGGAGATAGATTGTCAAAGCTAAAGCCAGTACCGCTTCCCTCGATTGGATTGAAAGCGCGAACGGTATCTCGCAAGCCACCAACTTCATGAACCAATGGCAAGGTTCCGTAACGCATAGCCATCATTTGAGACAAGCCACATGGTTCAAAACGACTTGGCATGAGGAAGAGATCACAAGCAGCGTAGATTTCTTGAGCTAGTTTGACATCAAAAGTGATATTTGCTGATAGCTTGTCTGGGTAAATCTGAGCAAACCATGAGAAAGCCCCTTCAAAGGCTGGATCGCCAGTTCCCAAAAGAACAATCTGAACATCTTCTTGCAAGATATGGTGCAGACTTTCGACCACCACATCAAAACCTTTTTGACGTGTCAAACGAGAAACAATTCCCACCAGTGGAACGTCAGCTCTAACTGGCAAGCCTACTCTCTCTTGCAATTTTGCCTTATTTTGGGCTTTTCCAGACAAATCTTCCTGATTAAAATGATAGTCTAAAAGAGCATCCGTCTGAGGATTATAAAGATCAGCATCAATCCCATTCAAGATACCAGATACCTTGCCAGATTCCATTCTAAGAATCTGATCCAAGTTACATCCGAACTGACTGGTCATAATTTCATGAGCATAGCTAGGCGAAACGGTTGAAACACGATCCGCATAGAGAATACCTGCCTTCATCCAGTTCAGACAGTTGTTCCATCGAAGGGTGCCATCAGCATAACGCTCAAAGCCAACTCCAAACAAATCCCATAACATTCCTTCTGAAAATTGTCCTTGGAATTCCAAATTATGAATGGTTAAAACTGTTTTAATGCCCTCATAGGCTTGAATCCAACGGTATTTTTCCTTCAACAAGAAAGGAATCATAGCTGTATGGTAGTCATGAACATGGAGAAGATCAGGAATAAAGTCAATCCTTTCCATAGCCTCAATGGCAGCAAGTTGGAAAAAGGCAAAGCGTTCTCCGTCATCAAAATCACCGTAAACATGGCCTCGGAAGAAATAGTATTGGTTGTCAATAAAGTAGAAGGTTACACCATTTAATACTGTTTTCTTAATTCCACAATACTGTCTGCGCCAACCAACACTCACCTCAAAATGAAGAACATCTTCAATCTGATTTCCAAATTTAGCCTCTACCATGTCATAATAGGGTAAAATTACTGCAACTTCGTGTCCCGCTTTTACTAGTGATTTAGGAAGAGCGCCAATGACGTCTCCCAAACCACCTGTTTTTGAAAAGGGTGCACCCTCAGCTGCTACAAATAAAATTTTCATGAATGAATATCCTCTGTTACTTTGCTACCTTTCTTAACGACGACTGGATGTTCTGCAGTTCCACGGATCACAACTCCGTCCGCAACTTCAACACCCTTATCCAAGATAGCATATTCTACCTGAGCACCTTCTCCAATAACAACACGAGGGAATAAGATGCTATCTTGAACCAAGCTATCCTTATGGACATGAATATTACGTGATAAAACAGAATTAGCCACTTGACCTTCAATAATACTACCAGAAGCAAACTGAGAAGTGCTTACCTTAGATGTATTATCATAATAAGTTGGCTCTTCGTTTTTGACCTTTGTATAAATCTTTTGATTTGGTGAGAAGAGAGAGTAGAATTTTTGTGATTCAAGCATATCTTTGTTAGCTTGGTAATAAGACTCTACAGAATGAATATTTGCCAGATAACCTGTGTACTCGTAGGCAAAAGCCCCTTCTTTTGCCGCCAAATCCCGTAAAACATAACGCAATTTCTCTGGATGTTCTTTCTTAGCTTCTTCTTCTAAGCGTTCAATCAACCACGGTGTATCAACGACAAAGATATCTGTCGACATATTGTAAACTTCATCTGTTGATTTACTATCAAAGAGTTTGTGAGAACGAACATGGTCTGTTTCATCCACTTCCAAGATTGCGTTTACTTCTGAAATGTCTTTCTTAGATAGTTTTTTATAAACTACAGTGATAGGCCCTTTTGTTGTACTATGTAGATGGAAAACTTGGTTCAAATCAATATTAATCAAAACATCACAGTTAAGTGAAACTGTTTGGTTTGAGCCAGAACGTTTCAAATAAGTAAGAAGCTGTTGGTAGTATTCTTTTCCAACTGTACTACTTTCCACACGGGTATTGTAAATACCTAGATAATAGTGACTTAGAAGGGTTGACAAGCCCCATTCACGTCCTGAACGGATATGGTCAAAGACTGAGCTAATATTATCTTGTTGGAAAATACCAAAGATACTACGGACACCAGCATTAGCAAGACTTGAAAGTGGGAAGTCGATCAAGCGATATTTACCACCGAAAGGCAAACTAGCCACTGGACGATGGTCTGTCAGTGTTGACATATCATGAAAACCAACTGTGTTTCCTAAAATGGCAGAATATTTATCAATCTTCATCTGTTGCTACCCCCCACTACTTCATCATATCCTACAACCTGTACTTCTTCTGTCCCATCAATTTCGACACCATCAGAAATAACTGCACCTTCACCAATAATGGCACGTTTGATTTTAGCTCCCTGACCGACAATTGCACCACTCATGATAACTGAATCTACTACTTCTGCCCCTTCGCGAACTTGCGCACCTGTTGAGAGGATAGAATGTTTAACAGTTCCATCTACGAAACAGCCATCGACAACCAAGGAATCTTCCACATGAGCATTTGCCCCAAGGAAGTTTGGTGGTGAAATTAAGTTTCTTGAGTAAATCTTCCATTGACGGTTACGGCTATCTAAGGCATTTTCTGGAGAAATATACTCCATGTTCGCTTCCCAAAGAGACTCAATTGTACCAACGTCTTTCCAGTAACCATTAAATTCATAGGCATAGACACTTTCACCTGACTCAAGGTAGTTTGGAATAACATTTTTACCGAAGTCTGACATATCGACATTGCTCTTTTCAGCAGCAACAAGCATATTGCGGAGACGTTGCCAATCAAAGATATAGATTCCCATAGAAGCTTTGGTAGATTTAGGTTGAGCTGGTTTTTCTTCAAATTCAACAATACGATTGTTGGCATCGGTATTCATGATACCAAAACGGCTAGCTTCCTTAAGAGGAACATCAAGAACTGCTACTGTCAAACTAGCATTATTATCCTTGTGAGACTGGAGCATATCATCATAATCCATTTTGTAGATATGGTCCCCAGATAGAATCAAAACATACTCAGGGTTTACACTGTCGATATAATCAATGTTTTGGTAAATAGCGTGGCTAGTCCCCTCAAACCAACGATTTCCTTCACTTGCAGAATAAGGTTGAAGAATAGAGACACCAGAATTGATACCATCTAGTCCCCAGCTTGAACCATTCCCAATATGGTTGTTGAGAGCAAGTGGTTGGTACTGTGTAATGACTCCAACATTGTTGATGCCTGAGTTGGCACAGTTTGAAAGAGCAAAGTCAATGATACGGTAGCGCCCACCAAATTGCACAGCTGGTTTTGCGATGCTTTGAGTGAGTTTACCGAGACGAGTTCCTTGCCCACCAGCAAGAATCAAAGCTAACATTTCATTCTTCATTTTCTACTCCTTTTTGGTTTTTACTTGTGACGGTTTTTGCAGATTTCAAGCGACGTTTGATTTTCCAAACACTTGCTCCCATAGCCGGTAGGGTAAAGGTCAAGGTCTGCTCATAATCTTTCCATAGTCCTTCTTGCGTTTGAACAGTTTGATTATGTTCTTTCCAAACGCCTCCCCACTCTTCTAACTCAGTATTCCAGACTTCTTCGTAAATCCCTGCAACAGGAAGTCCGATTGTAAAATCTTTTCGTTCAACAGGTGCCATATTAAAGATACAGACTAACATATCATCCTTCTTACCCTTACGGATGAAGGAAAGAACACTCTGGTCTCGATTATCCGCATCGATGATTTCAATACCATCATAGCTGGTATCAATTTCCCACAGACAGCGGTGGTCTTTGTAAAACTGGTTTAGCTGAGAAGTGAAATACTTCATCTTAGCATTCATTGGGTCTTCTAGATTAGACCATTCCAACTGTTCTTCAGATTTCCATTCTAGGAATTGCCCATATTCACTACCCATGAAGAGCAATTTTTTACCTGGGTGACAAATTTGGTAAGTGTAGAGATTACGCAATCCTGCGAATTGATTATAACGATCTCCCCACATCTTGTGCATCATACTCTTCTTGCCATGAACCACTTCATCGTGTGAGAATGGTAGGAGATAATTCTCCTTGAAGACATACATAAAGCTGAAAGTCACCAGGTTAAAGTCATATTTACGATAAATCGGATCTTCTTCATAGAAACGGAGGATGTCATTCATCCAACCCATATTCCATTTGTAGTCAAACCCAAGACCATCTGAATCCTTAGTGTCAGTAATCTGAGTAGCAGATGAACTTTCCTCAGCTATCATCATAACGTCTGGATGAACTAGTTTAATCACATCATTCAAGCGTTGAAGGAAATAGTAACCCTCATAGTTGAGATTGCCACCATCTTTATTAGGTGTCCATGGAGCATCATCGTAGTCAAGATAGAGCACGTTGCTAACCGCATCCACGCGAATACCATCTAAATGATAAAAATCAATCCAGAACTTAATACTAGAAATCAAGAAAGACTGGACTTCATTCTTTCCAAGGTCAAAATTGAGTGCTCCCCAACCGTAGTTATGAGCCTTATTATGGTCTTGGTATTCAAAAGTCGGTGTTCCATCATAATAGGCCAAGGCATCATCATTGATAGTAAAGTGACCAGGTACCCAGTCTACAATAACGCCTATATTGTTTAAGTGACATTCCTCAACAAAATCTTGAAACTCTTCAGGACGACCATAGGCATGCTCTAAAGCAAAGTAACCCATAAGCTGATAGCCCCAACTCAAACCTAGTGGGTGAGACATCAGGGGCATAAATTCAATGTGAGTATAATTCATCTCAACCAAGTAAGGAATGAGTTCATCTTTCAATTGAGCAAAACTATAGGGACTGCCATCAGGATTTCTCTTCCAAGAGCCAGCATGAGCCTCATAAATATTGACAGGACGCTCTTCAAAGCTCAAGCGTTTTCTACGGGCTAGCCAGAGGCCATCCTTCCATTTCTTTTTTGGAATATCTGTTAAAATAGCCCCAGTACCAGGTCGTGCCTCATATCGTACAGCCAAAGGGTCAATCTTCATCAGCTGATGACCATTTGCACGTGTGATATTGTACTTATAAATTTGGCCTTCTTGAGCAAGACTGGTAAAGACTTCCCAGACTCCAAATTCATTCCGTTCCATCGGAATTTGATTTTCAACCCAATTGGTGAAATCCCCTACTAAGTGAACAGCCTGAGCATTAGGCGCCCACACACGAAAAGTATAGCCATACTCTCCATTTTTTTCTTCCCTATGAGCTCCCAGATAGTGCTGGAGGTGAAAATTTTCACCTGTCATAAAGGTTTTTAAAGCTTTTTTCTTATCCATACACCCTCCTATTTCTGTAAGCGTTTTCTATAGATTTATTATACTACCTTTTTAGGGAAGATTCAAGTAAATTACGGAATTTGCAAAAAAATCTTTTGAAAGTCTTCAACAAATTCACTGATGTGTTCACTTGTAAATCAAGAAATTTTCAGAAATGCTTTGAAAACGAATTGTTTTTTTATAATACTATCATAAAGTTCGTCATTTAGCTAACAAAAATATAATTTAAAGTAAAAAAATAAATCAGGAAACGAATCTCCTGATTTTATTAACAGATAAACACCACAAATGAATCTAAATTGTAAATCTATTCTACAAAACTTTAAAGACGCTGGCACTGACGCCACCAACCATGTCTTTATCACTTAAATGGCTATTGGTCACCAATAGTTCTAGATTTCCAGCATTTTCAAACTGGAAGTTTTGCCCTTTAGCATTAAATACAATCAGTAAATGTTCTTCCCCTTGAATCTCATAGACAATCCAACCACTATGTTCATGGGCTGAATGAACAAAAACATGATGGTAAATCTCATCATAAGTTGGGTAAGAAAAGGCACTGCTTTCTGTCTTCAATCGAATCATCTGACGGATAAACTCAATACTATCTTGACGCTCATTAATCAAGTCCCAGTTGACTTGGTTCACACTGTCAGGAGCGTTATAGCTATTCATAGCACGTTCTCTATCATCATGGGTCAGCTCACCATTTTCACCAGTCGCAACCAGTTTGGTACGACCAAATTCTTGACCGATTTCCATAAAGGCCATCCCTTGCATGAGTAGGTTCATAGCTGTGGCTGTCTCAACCTTGCGCATGATTTGCTCTGAACTTTGGTCTGGATGTAGGGTTGCCAACAAATCGTGAAGATTGTAATTGTCATGAGCCTCTACATAGTTAAGCACCTGATTTGGATGTGTATAGGTGCATAATTCACGACTTCCTAGGATTGCTTTAGCTAGAATTGGCTCCGTAGCAGCACCACTAACAAAACCAGATTTGATAGAACCATAAACTTCTCCACCTTTGACAGCATCACGCTGATTGTCGTTAAAGAAACTGATATTTGGCATCTGGTAGGCATTGTCTTTCTTAGCCTTATCATAAGGTGCAAGACCTGTTCCCATATCCCAACCTTCTCCATAAAGGATAATGTTAGGGTCAATTTCATCCAAGCTCTGACGAATCATCTGCATGGTCTTAACATCATGAATCCCCATCAAATCAAAACGGAAGCCGTCAATATTGTATTCCTGCACCCAGTATAGAAGAGAATCAATCATATACTTGCGGAACATTTCGTGTTCACTGGCTGTTTCATTTCCAACACCCGTTCCATTCTGGAAGGTACCGTCTGGATTCATACGATAATAGTAATCAGGGACAGTTGTTTGAAAAGGTGCATCAACAACTGAGAAGGTATGGTTATAGACCACATCCATAATGACACCAATACCAGCATCGTGATAGGCTTGAACCATGGTCTTCAAATCACGAATAACCTGGGCGGGATCATCTGGGTTTGTTGAAAGGCTCGTTTCTGGTGCGTTATAGTTTTGTGGATCATAACCCCAGTTGTAGGTTACATTCCCATCCGCATCGTATTCTTTGTGACGGTCTGCAATTGGTTGCAATTGAACATAATTGTAGCCCAGCTTCTTGATGTAATCAAAAGCAGTTGACTGACCATACTGGTTAACTGTTCCAGTCTGAGCAGCACCTAAGAAAGTTCCTCGAAGATGTTCATCTACACCTGAGGTCGGAGATTTGGTCAAATCACGAATGTGCATTTCACAGATGACTGCCTTACATGGATTTGTCAAACGCCAAGTAGCCTCAGAACCGTGCTTGACCTCGAAGCTTTCAACTTGCTTTTCTTCATGGCTCAGAATAACTGAACGTTTGCCATCAGGACTGGTCGCGATAGTATAAGGATCGCGTGTCAGTGTCTGGTGGTGAGGGAATTGGACTTGATACTGATAAGCCTTACCAGTCAAATCTTCCTCAACATCCAAACTCCAGACACCAATAGTATTGTCCTTATGATTATAGGAGTAGCTATTGCCTCTCTCCATATCAAATGTTTTCCAAACAGGAGCATCGTTAGCAGCTGATTCATAAACGACAACCTGCACTTCTGTCGCTGTTGGAGCCCAAAGGGCAAAACGAGCTTGATTATCCTCTACACGGTACCCCAATTCCCCTTGGTAACCCCAATGATGGTCAAAACTGGCACTATTAATAGCCTTGTCAAAGGCAAAAGGATTTTGATTTTTATAGAAAGGACTTGCAATAGCAGGATTTTCAGAGTAATAAATCCTATCATCCCCTTCCAAAATCCAGACCTCTGTTAAGAGGGGATAATGATTAAAACGGATAGCATATTCTTTACTGGTTTGACCAGTATGAACCACAAAATTCAAGCTTTCTAAGGCATGAGAACTTGGGTGTTCAAAACTAAATAAGGCACCAAAATAATCTTCTTTGTAGGTCAGCAAATCAATCCGCTGGTCCTGACTTTTTACAAAAGAGCAAGTATCGTATTCTCCATTCTTGCGATGGTAATGAATGCGCATAGGGTAGTTATACATTGTTTATTTTTCCTTTTTACTTCTATTTTCTTTCTATTTCACTAATAAATTCTTTACCGATTTTGTACTGATTAACAAGCATTGTCATACTATCTAAACTCTGTTTTTAAACGATCATTACAGACTTTCTAGCCAAGCTTCATCTCGAACTTCGATACCAAGTTCTTGTGCTTTTTGAAGTTTACTTCCAGCATCTGCTCCTGCAACAACAAGGTCGGTCTTTTTAGAAACACTGCCTGTTACTTTTGCACCCAGACTTTCGAGTTTACTTTTAGCTTCTGAGCGCTTGAGTCGTTCCAATTTTCCAGTCAATACCACGGTCAAACCTGACAAGGCTGCATCCGCTACTACCGTCTGTCCTTTATAGTCCAGATTGACCTCAGCTTCTCTCAATTCTCTGAGGAGAATTTCAGAGCCTTCTGTCGCAAAATAAGTCTGGAGACTCTTGGCAATCACACCACCCAAACTCTCAATACTAGCCACTTCCTCTGGATTTGCTTGGGCCAGATTTTCGATTGAATGAAAATGTTGAAGTAAGAGCTGACTGGCCTTGCTTCCGACATGGCGAATTCCCAAACCAAATAAGAGCTTCTCGGCAGAATTTTCCTTTGATGCTTGGATAGCTTGATACAGTTTAGAAGCAGACTTTTCCTTAACCCCCTCTAAAAGGAGGAAATCTTCTTCTTTCAAACGATAAATATCCGCCACATCCTTGACTAAATTAGCAGCAAAGAGCTTCTCAACAATAGATGGACCAAGGCCTGTAATATTCATAGCATCACGAGAAGCAAAGTGAATCAAACCTTCCATGATTTGAGCAGGGCAACGCGGATTGATACAACGAAGGGCCACTTCCTCTTCAAAGTGCAACAAATCAGAGTCACAACTTGGACAGTTTGTAGGGATATCCAGTTTTTCTTCAGAAACCCGTTTTGACTCTACCACACGTAAAACAGCAGGGATGATATCTCCAGCCTTATAGACGATAACCGTATCGTCTTTGCGGATATCTTTTTCAGCAATATAATCCACATTGTGCAGAGTCGCACGGCTAACAGTTGTCCCAGCAAGCTGAACAGGATTCAGATTTGCAGTTGGAGTCACAACACCCGTACGGCCAACTGTCCAATCAACTGATAAGAGTTGTGCTTCTTTTTCTTCAGCTGGGAACTTGTAAGCCACTGCCCACTTTGGAGCCTTAACAGTAAAGCCGAGTTCTTCTTGACCTGCTAGGTCGTTGACCTTAATCACCACCCCATCGATATCATAAGGCAGATTGTCCCGTTCCTCTCCTACTTTTTGGATAAAATTCCAGATTTCATCTATGTTTTTAGCCAGAATTCGCTTAGGATTGACCACAAAACCTAGTTGTTCTAGGTGCTTCAAAACCTTTTCTTGACTATCACGAGTTGAAGGGCTAGCTTCTTGATAGAGGAAAGTGGCAAGATTACGCTTGGCAACTACTGCTGTATCCAGCTGACGCAGTGTTCCTGCCGCTGCATTACGAGGATTAGCAAATTCAGGCTCTCCATTTTCTTGGCGAGCTTGGTTAACCTGGTCAAAAGAAGCGCGTGGCATATAACATTCCCCACGAACCGTGATATCTAGTTCTTCTGGCAAGGTCAAAGGAATGTCCTTAACACGTTTGAGATTTTCTGTTATATTTTCACCAATAGAACCATCTCCACGTGTTGCCCCAGCAACCAAAATCCCCTTTTCATACGTCAGCGAGATAGACAAGCCATCGATTTTCAGCTCACAAATATAGGTTGGATGAGCCACTTCCTTACGAACACGTGCGTCAAAAGCTTCAAGCTCCTCACGTGAAAAAGCATCCTGCAAACTATAAAGAGGATACTGATGACTGTATTTTTCAAAACCATCTAAAACCTTGCCACCAACACGATGGGTAGGACTATCTGCTAACACTTGATCTGGATTGGCAGCCTCCAACTCAACCAACTCACGGTAAAGACGGTCATACTCACTGTCTGAAACCGATGGATTATCGCTGGTATAGTACTCAGTCGCATAGCGATTGAGCAAGGCGACTAACTCATTCATTCTTTTATTCATAAAACCATTTTACCATAAACTAAGCCCTCCTCACAAACGAGAAGGGCGGATAACTTAGAAATCTTACACCTGCTCTGATAATTCTTCCCACTCAAGCATAGCTTCTTCCTGACGATGGCTGATTTTGTCCAGCTCAGTCTGCAATTCCATCAGTTTGTCGGCATCGTTTGTTTCCAACATTTGTTCAGAAATGGCTTGGCTTTGACTTTCTAACTCTTCAATTTCAGCTTCTAGACTTTCGATTTGTCGCATGAGTTTGCGAACTTCTTTTTGACTCTCTTTTTGGGCTTGATAGTCATTCACAGGACTTGCTTCTTTTACTTGATTACTAGTTGAAGTTTCCTCAGCCTGAGTCATTTCTACTTCTGCTTTCTTCTCAACATAGTAGTCGTAATCTCCCAAGTAAAGAGTCGAACCCTTATCAGACAATTCCAAAACATGAGTTGCCACACGATTGATAAAGTAACGGTCATGACTGACGAATAGAAGAGTTCCATCGAAGTCAATCAAGGCATTTTCCAACACTTCCTTGCTATCAATATCCAAGTGGTTGGTTGGCTCATCCAGAATCAGGAAGTTGTTGTTTTCCATGGACAATTTAGCTAAAAGCAAACGAGCTTTTTCGCCACCAGACAGCATACCAACTGATTTTTTAACATCATCTCCAGAAAAAAGGAAGGCTCCTAGACGATTACGGATTTCAACTTCCGGTGTCAGTTTAAAATCATTCCAAAGTTCATCCAGCACCGTATTACTTGGTGTCAGCTTGCTTTGGGTTTGGTCATAGTAACCAACCTCAACATTGGCGCCAAAGCGCTTTTCTCCCTTGATAAAAGGAATCTGGTCCACAATGGACTTGATAAAGGTTGACTTGCCAATACCATTTGGACCAACGATGGCGACAGCATTCATCTTACGAAGGTCTAGATTGATAGGCTCTGACAGTACTTCCCCGTCATAGCCAATAGCCGCATTTTCAACAGTCAAGACAACATTGCCCGACGTTTTTTCAGACTGGAAGGTCATGTTGGCTGATTTCTTGCCAGCTTCAGGTTTGTCCAAACGCTCCATTTTTTCCAGTTGTTTGCGTCGAGATTGGGCACGTTTGGTCGTCGAAGCACGGACTAGATTGCGATTGACAAAGTCTTCCAGAGCAGCGATTTCCTTTTGTTGCTTTTCATAGTTTTTTGCCTCAGTAGCTAGCTTTTGCTCCTTTAACTCAACAAAACGAGAGTAATTCCCCACATAACGATCCAAGGAATGCTTGGTCAAATCTAACGTAATTGTCGCAACCTTGTCCAAGAAGTAACGGTCGTGGCTGACAATAATGAGGGCACCGCTATAGTTTACCAAGTAATTTTCTAGCCAGGCGATGGTTTCAATATCCAAGTGGTTGGTTGGCTCGTCCAATACCAAGAGATTTGGCTTTTCAAGAAGCATTTTGGCCAGAGCCAGACGAGTATTTTGACCACCTGAAAGTTCAGCTATTTTCATCTGCCACATAGACTCGTCAAACTTGAATCCATTTAAAATCGCTCGAATATCAGCTTCATAAGTGAAACCACCTGCTTGGCGAAAATTCTCAGATAAGCGGTCGTAATCTGACATCAGTTTATCCAAATCCTCACCAGACTTTTCACCCATCTCTAGCTCCATCTGACGAAGTTGTTTCTCCGTACGACGCAAGTCATCAAAGACATGAAGCATCTCATCGTAGATGGTATTTTCAGACTCAAAACGGCTATCTTGGGCTAGGTAAGACAGAGAAATATCTTTTTTCTTATTGATTTCTCCACTAGTTGGCTCCTCTTCTCCAACCAAAATCTTCAAAAGAGTAGACTTACCTGCTCCATTTTTCCCAACAAGGGCAATCCTGTCTCGTTCATCAACCTGCAGGTTGATATTATCAAAAAGAACCTCTCCTGCAAAAGAACGTTCAATTTTATTAGCTTGTAAAATAATCATAAACCTATTTTACTATCTTTTTCTATTTTATACAAATGCAATAAAAAAGTTCAAGTTTAAAACTCGAACTTTTAATATTAATAACCAACCCCTCCACGGAATGTGCGAGCCATATCGTTTAAATCATAGTTCTTAGAAGAAGTGTCAATGGTCCATTTCCCATCTTTTTTACTCATTTTAATTTCATACCCCTCTTTTCTCATACTATCACTAGTATCTAGAGGAGTAGACTCAAATTGGCTTGGAGCATTTTCTAGAATATACTTCTCACCAGCTTTCATAGCTTCTGAATAGTTACCATATTTTCCTTTATTTTCTTCGTAGAATTTACGGCTTAGTTCAAAAACATTTAAGTTTTCCAAGTCAATTGTTTCTGGTCTTACATAGATAACTGCATAATCAGGTAAATAAGTTTTTACTTTGTATTCTACCTTTGCTCGTTTAGCATTAGCTTTGATATATCCTTCAGCAAAGGTGCGAAGTTCTGAATCTGAAGGTTTGTAGTTATAAAAACTTTTTCCGAATGATTCTGTAAATTTCTTAATGAATTCTTCCCGATCAGCCTTAACATCATTAGTGAATTCAGCTCCATTATCAGATGATTTTTTATCATCTGCAAGGGCAACAACTTTAGCCTTGTTATCAGCAGTACTTAGTTTTGTTCCACCCCCTGAGTTTTCCCCATCAAGGTAAACCGCATCAACATACTTTTTCATTACCTCTTTAGCTTCATCGATATGATCTTCGTACTTACTTGGATCAACTTTAATAGCTACATCATTATTCTTATTAGATGTTTCTTTGATGTCTTCATAGAAGCTAGGTGCAAAATGAAGTTCATATTTAGCATTTTTATCAACTTCATAAACAACATAGCCAGCTACACTTTTTCCTTTAGAAATACTATCACCATAATCCATGAATTTAGTTTTACTATCACTCTCATACATTTGAATTGGTTCTACTTTTTCATCTTTTTCATTATAAAGAGTGATATCTCGGTTAGTGAAACTGAACTGTTTATCACGATTGTTTTTGATCTCTACTTGAAGAGCAAGATAGCTTGAAGACGAATCTTCATCTTTAGGCAATACAAACATCCCATCTTTAACAGATACTTCAAAGTTGGAGTTGGATGCAGTACCATTGTCGCTTGCTTTTTTTGATGATCCACAAGCAACAAGTGCTAATGTTGATAACAGCAAAGCAGAATAGCTAAGAATTTTTTTCATAATAGAATATCTCCTTTTATTATTAGTAATATTATACCATAGATATAAGATCATTCAAATTAGAAACCGAACGTTTTAAAAAAAATCTAAAAATTATAGAATTATTTCTAAAATTTTTAGAAACAAATTAGAAATACCGAACTAATCACTAAATGTATTTTTTGAAAATCAATTTCCTATGCTTTTACAATAGAAAACCTGAAGAATAAACCTAGCAGATATCATAATTAAAATTATTTATTAAAGTAGTAACGCTCATGCTAACGTTTTACTAAAAAACTAAATCATGATATAATGAAAGCGATGAGAACAAAAACTATTAAGGAGAATCAATATGTCTTACCAAGAAAATTATCAAAAATGGCTTGATTTTGCAGAGCTTCCTGACTACCTTCGTCAAGATTTAGAAAATATGGATGAAAAAACAAAGGAAGATGCCTTCTATACAAATCTTGAATTTGGTACTGCAGGTATGCGTGGTTTGATTGGTGCGGGTACAAACCGTATCAATATCTACGTTGTTCGTCAAGCAACAGAAGGTTTGGCACGTTTGATTGAATCAAAAGGTGGAAACGAAAAAGAGCGTGGTGTTGCGATTGCTTATGATAGCCGTCACTTTTCTCCTGAGTTTGCCTTTGAATCTGCTGCAGTTCTTGCTAAACACGGTATCAAATCTTACGTATTTGAAAGCCTTCGTCCTACTCCAGAGCTTTCTTTTGCAGTTCGTCACCTCAACTGTTTTGCAGGTATCATGATTACTGCTAGCCACAACCCTGCACCATTTAACGGTTACAAGGTTTATGGTGAAGATGGTGGACAAATGCCTCCACACGATGCGGATGCTTTGACAACATACATCCGTGCAATCGAAAATCCATTTGCAGTTGAAGTTGCTGATGTTGAAGCTGAAAAAGCTTCTGGCTTGATTGAAGTTATCGGCGAAGCTGTTGACGTAGAATACCTCAAAGAAGTCAAAGACGTAAACATCAACCCAGACTTGATTGAAGAATTCGGTAAAGACATGAAGATTGTCTACACACCACTTCATGGTACTGGTGAAATGTTGGCTCGTCGTGCTCTTGCCCAAGCTGGATTTGACTCTGTTCAAGTTGTTGAAGCGCAAGCAACTGCTGACCCAGACTTTTCAACTGTAAAATCTCCAAACCCAGAAAGCCAAGCAGCCTTTGCCCTTGCTGAAGAACTTGGTCGTCAAGTTGGTGCAGATGTTCTTGTGGCAACTGACCCTGATGCTGACCGTGTTGGTGTTGAAGTTCTTCAAAAAGATGGTAGCTACCTTAACCTTTCAGGTAACCAAATCGGTGCCATCATGGCTAAATACATCTTGGAAGCCCACAAAAACGCTGGAACTCTTCCTGAAAATGCAGCGCTCTGCAAATCTATTGTATCAACTGACTTGGTAACGAAGATTGCTGAAAGCTACGGCGCAACTATGTTCAACGTTTTGACAGGTTTCAAATTTATCGCTGAAAAAATCCAAGAATTCGAAGAAAAACACAATCACACTTACATGATGGGATTTGAAGAAAGCTTCGGTTATTTGATTAAACCATTCGTACGTGATAAAGATGCTATCCAAGCCGTTCTCGTCGTTGCTGAGCTTGCTGCCTACTACCGTTCACGTGGTTTGACACTTGCTGACGGTATCGAAGAAATCTACAAAGAGTACGGCTACTATGCAGAAAAGACAATCTCTGTTACCCTTTCAGGTGTCGATGGTGCTGAACAAATCAAAGCAATTATGGCTAAATTCCGTAACAATGCTCCAAAAGAATGGAACGCAACAGCTATCACTGTCGTAGAAGACTTCAAGGCACAAACTGCTACTGCTGCTGACGGTACTGTTACAAACTTAACAACTCCTCCAAGTGATGTTTTGAAATACACACTTGCTGACGGTTCATGGATTGCTGTTCGCCCTTCAGGTACAGAACCAAAAATCAAGTTCTACATTGCAGTTGTAGGTGAAACAAACGAAGAATCACAAACTAAAATTGATAATATCGAAGCAGAAATCAATGCTTTTGTAAAATAAAGACCTATAAAAGATGAGACTAACCAATCTCATCTTTTTTTCGTATCAAATCTAAGCAATTTTAGAAACTTTATGGCATACTAGACTTATCAATGAAAGCGAGGTAATCTCATGGAACAATTTTTAGATAACATCAAAGACCTTGAAGTCACTACAGTTGCGCGTGCGCAAGAAGCTCTTGATAAAAAAGAAACTGCAACCTTCTTTATCGGTCGCAAAACTTGCCCTTACTGCCGTAAATTTGCTGGTACCTTGGCAGGTGTCGTAGCTGAAACCAAAGCTCACATCTACTTCATCAACAGTGAAGAACCAAGCCAACTCAATGAGTTACAAGAATTCCGCTCACGCTATGGAATTCCAACTGTACCAGGCTTCGTTCACATTGCAGATGGACAAATCAATGTCCGTTGCGACTCTTCAATGTCAGCACAAGAAATCAAAGATTTCGCTGAATTGTAAAAGATATAAAAAAGAAGGCCCTCGCCTTCTTTTTTATATATCTGTCAATGGTGTTGCAGTATCTGGTGAGGTATCATATACCTTAAAATCTACTCCAACTCCCAGATCAGCTTGTGCTAGCTGATTGACCATGGTCATATGAGCCAGTTCCTTGATATTGTTCTCCTTAGATAAATGCCCGAGGTAGATTTTCTTAGTGCGGTTTCCCAAGGTACGAATCATAGCTTCGGCACCGTCCTCGTTAGAAAGGTGACCGAGATCCGATAGGATTCGTTGTTTGAGTCGCCAAGCGTAAGAACCTGCTCGCAAAATCTCTACATCATGGTTGGACTCGATAAGATAGCCATCTGCATTCTCGACAATTCCTGCCATTCGATCACTAACATAACCTGTATCAGTCAACATTACAAAACTCTTATCATCCTTCATAAAGCGATAGAACTGCGGTGCAACAGCATCGTGGCTAACACCAAAACTCTCAATGTCGATATCTCCAAATGTTTTGGTTTTGCCCATTTCAAAGATATGCTTTTGCGAAGAATCCACCTTGCCGAGATACTTGCTATTTTCCATTGCTTGCCAGGTCTTTTCATTGGCATAAAGATCCATACCATACTTGCGAGCCAAAACTCCCACTCCGTGGATATGGTCTGAATGCTCATGTGTAATCAAGATGGCATCCAGGTCCTCGGGTTTACGGTTAATTTCAGCAAGTAGGCTGGTAATTTTCTTACCAGACAAGCCTGCATCCACTAAAAGCTTCTTTTTTGGGGTTTCCAGATAAAAGGAATTTCCACTGGAACCCGACGCTAAAATACTGTATTTAAAGCCTGTTTCACTCATTCTAGTCTTCTACTTCGTCCTCCCATACTTCTTCTTTCACTGCATCCTTATCATAAGGGAGCACAATAGTGAAGGTTGATCCCTTACCGTATTCACTCTTAGCCCAAATAAAGCCCTTATGTTGTTTGATAATTTCTTTAGCAATAGACAGTCCCAATCCTGTTCCACCTTGAGCACGACTTCTGGCACGATCCACACGATAAAAACGGTCAAAAATACGTGGTAAATCCTGCTTAGGAATACCCAAACCTTGGTCTGAGATAGATAAAATCATCTGATCATCAGTTGTCTTCATGGTCACTGTGATTTTCCC
Organism: Streptococcus sp. HMSC077D04; assembly: GCF_001808785.1. Lineage (GTDB taxonomy): Bacteria > Bacillota > Bacilli > Lactobacillales > Streptococcaceae > Streptococcus > Streptococcus mitis_BX. The sequence goes on from NZ_KV794547.1 coordinate 114,542, forward strand.
ACCATCTGGTGAATACTTAATGGCATTGTTAAGAATATTATCAATCACTTGTGTCATTTTGTCTGTATCAATTTCAATCCAGACAGACGTAATCGGATAATCTCTAACCAATTCGTATTTCTTCTCTTCATCTGATCCCCTCATCTTATCAAAACGGTTAAGAATAAAAGTAATAAAAGCTGTAAAGTTAATCAGTTCCACATCTAGATGACTGGTTGCATTATCAATACGTGAAAGATGGAGAAGATCCGTCACCATCCGCATCATACGGTTTGTTTCGTCTAGAGACACCTTGATAAAGTCTGGAGCGACAGGTTCTGACAAGGCACCCTCATCCAAGGCTTCAAGATAGGATTTTACGCTAGTCAGAGGCGTTCGTAGCTCATGACTAACGTTGGAAACAAAGAGTCTCCGTTCCCGTTCTTCCTTCTCCTGCTCCGTCGTATCATGCAAAACTGCAACCAAACCTGAGATAAAGCCAGACTCTCGACGAACCAAGGCAAAACGTACACGAAGGCTCAGATATTCACCATTGGCATCCTGAGAATCAATCATAAGCTCAGGAACTTGGGTAATCAAATCACGAAGTTCATACTCATCTTCAATCTCAAGCAATTCTAGGATACTTTGGTTTAGAACATCTTCTTTCTGAACACCTAACTGTTTCTTAGCCATGTCATTAATCATGGTAATCTTGCCACGACGATTGGTCGCAAGGACTCCGTCCGTCATATAAGAGAGGATACTATGTAATCGTTTACTCTCTTGTTCCAGATTTTCTTGAGTCAAACGGATTACTTCTGATAAATCATTGAGATTATTGGTAATATTAGTGATTTCAGAGCTTCCCTGCATATCCAATACCTGAGAATAGTCTCCTGCAATCAGGTCTTTCACCTTTTGATTAATTTGCTTCAACCGAATATTATCTCGCCGATTTTCTAGCAAAAGCAAGGTAACAATCAAGATAAAACCCAATAAAATTAAAATGAAGATAAAATCACTAGTAAGAATATTTTTTCTAATAAATTCAATCATTATTTCTCATATAATAACCAACACCGCGACGTGTTAGGATATACTCTGGACGACTTGGTGTATCTTCAATCTTCTCACGCAAACGTCTGATAGTTACGTCAACAGTCCGAACATCTCCGAAATAATCATAACCCCAGACCGTTTCAAGCAAGTGTTCACGGGTAATCACTTGACCAATATGAGAAGCCAAGTGATACAAAAGCTCAAATTCACGGTGGGTTAAGTCTAGTTCTTCACCGTATTTTTTAGCTACATAAGCATCTGGTACAATCTCCAAGTCCCCAATTTGCAAGGGTTGGGTTTTCTTTTCATCTGACTCTTGATTATCTACAGAAACCAAGTCCGTACGACGAAGAAGAGCTTTAACACGCGCCTGCAACTCACGATTTGAGAAGGGTTTGGTTACATAGTCATCCGCTCCAAGCTCTAAACCGATAACCTTATCAAATTCACTGTCTTTAGCAGAAAGCATGATAATAGGCACACTACTTGTCTTGCGAATGGTCTTAGCAACTTCTAAACCATCAATTTCGGGAAGCATCAAATCCAGAATAATAATATCTGGCTGCTCTGCTTCAAATTGTTCTAGCGCTTCACGACCATTAAAAGCAGTTACAACTTCGTAACCTTCCTTGGTCATATTAAACTTGATAATATCCGAGATTGGTTTTTCATCATCTACAATTAATATTTTTTTCATTTGTTCACCTTTTTCTCTACTATTATATCAAAAAATAACAAGAAGACACAATAGCTAGTCTTTGCTACTGTCTAAGTTGGCTTTTGCATAAGCCTGCCAGATTTTTTGTTGGGGTTTGGCAAGTGGGTAATTCTTAAACTCTTCTGGTGAAAGCCAGCGAACTTCCCTATCTGAAAAGTTATGAAAGTCAGTCACCTGGCCTGCTACAATTTGAACATGCCACTTGCGATGACTAAAGACATGCTTGACAGTGTCAAAATAAATATCAAGCCAATCAACATCTAAGTCATAATCCTGCTGGAAACTCTCTTCTGGACTGGGACCAAAGTTCACATTTTCTTCTGCAACCTGGTGAAAGAGGTCAAACTGCTCTTCTTGTGAAAAGTTATCTACTTCTACCAGTGGGAAATGCCAAAAACCTGCCAAGAGCTTTTCACTTTCATTTTTTTCAAGTAAAAATTGTCCCTGAGAATTTTTCACAACTAAGGCTTTAAGATAAATGGGAATTGGCTTTTTCTTTGGAGCCTTAATTGGATAACGGTCCATGCTTCCATTCTGATATGCCGCACTAAAGTCCTTAACTGGGCTTTCTTCTGGTCTGGGATTTACAGGCGCCTCAATATCTGATCCCAAGTCCATCAAAGCTTGATTAAAGTCACCAGGCCTTTCTGGGTCAATCAAGATTTCCATCATTGCCTGAAAAATTTTACGATTACTTGGAATCCCAATATCGTGGTTGACTTCAAATAGACGCGCCAAAACACGCATGACATTACCATCTACAGCTGGCTCAGGCAAGTTAAAAGCAATACTGGAAATGGCTCCTGCTGTGTAAGGACCAATCCCTTTCAAGCTGGAAATTCCTTCATAAGTGTTTGGAAATTGACTACCAAAGTCAGTCATAATCTGCTGGGCTGCAGCCTGCATATTACGAACTCGAGAATAATAGCCCAAACCTTCCCAAGCCTTCAACAAACGCTCTTCAGGGGCAGTTGCCAAACTTTCAACTGTTGGAAACCAGGCCAAGAATCGTTCGTAGTAAGGGATAACTGTATCCACCCTAGTCTGCTGGAGCATAATTTCAGACACCCAGATATGATAAGGATTTTTACTTCTACGCCAGGGTAAATCTCTTTTGTTTTCATCATACCAGGTAAGAAGTTTCTCACGGAAAGAAACAATCTTCTCATCCGGCCACATGACGATACCGTATTCTTTCAAATCTAACATATCTCTAGTATAACACAGAAGACTCTAACTGTCCTTTTCCTAGTATTAAAAAGCCTCTTCCCAAGGGAAAGAGGTTGAATTATTATTGATGAACTGCTTGAGCTGCTGTGATAAGAGTCAACTTGTACACATCATCAGCATTACATCCACGAGAAAGGTCGTTAACTGGCTTGTTCAAACCTTGCAAAACAGGACCTACTGCCGCAAAGCCACCAAGACGTTCTGCCATCTTGTAGCCAATATTTCCTGCCTCGATACCTGGGAAGATGAAGACGTTTGCTTGACCAGCTACTGTACTTCCAGGAGCTTTCAGAGCTGCAGTTTCTGGAACAAATGCCGCATCAAATTGCAACTCACCATCGATTTCAAGGTCAGGGCGCAAGTCATGAGCAATTTTAGTTGCTTCAACAACCTTATCAACGCTTTCTCCAAATCCTGAACCTTTAGTAGAATAGCTTAGCATAGCAATTTTAGGCTCGATTCCAAACATTTTAGCTGTGATTGCTGAGTTAATGGCAATTTCAGCCAAAGCTTCTGCGTCTGGATTAATGTTGATGGCACAGTCTCCAAACAGGTAACGTTCCGTACCACGAACCATGAGGAAGGCACCTGAAGTACGAGTCACATTTGGACGAGTTTTAATGATTTGTAGGGCTGGGCGAACTGTTGAAGCTGTTGAGTGAATCGCTCCTGACACCATTCCATCAACCAAGCCCAAGTAAACCAACATAACACCAAAATAGTTGACATCTTCAACCAAAACCTTACGTGCATCTTCTTCAGACATTTTACCCTTGCGACGTTCTACCAAGGCAGCGACCATTTCTTCAAATTTATCGTAGTGTTGAGGGTCGATGACTTCATAACCGTCCTCGATGCCTTCGATTTCAAGATAAATTTTAATTTTTTCAGGATTTCCAAGCAAAACAGGAATCACTTCTGTTTCTTTTACCAGGCGTTTAGTTGCTTGAAGAATACGAGGTTCTTCCCCTTCAGGGAGAACGATACGAGCATTTTTACCAACCAAGTTGGCTTTGAGACTTTCAAAAACTTCCATGAGTTTTCTCCTTTAAGATAATAATTATACTCTGAAATAGTTTTTATAGAGTATTAGTTGATAACTGGGTAATAAGGTTACTGAAATCATCCGGCAAGGGACTTTCTAACTGCAAGTCTTGCTCTAAAAATGGATGATAAAAGGATAGGTAATGGCAATGCAGGGCTTGGCGCTGAATTCCATCGTCTAGACTACCACCATACAAGTCATCTCCCAACAAAGGAAAACCAATATGAGAAAAATGGACTCGGATTTGGTGGGTTCGTCCAGTATGCAGACGAATATCAACTAAGTGAATATTCCCATAAGATGCTACAATCTTGTAAGAAGTATGGGCATACTTTCCACCTTTAGCCACCCGTCTGGTGATAATGGAATCTTCATCACGCGCAATCGGAGCAATAATTTCTCCCTCTTGCTCCAAGTGTCCATCACCTTTAACCAAAGCAAAGTAGCGTTTTTCAATGGACTTCTTCTGTAACTGCTTGTCTAATCGTGCGTGGGCATAGCCGTGCTTGGCAAAGAGCATCAAGCCAGAAGTATCTCTATCAAGCCTGGTTACAATGTGAACCTGCTGATTTTCGTAATTTTGCTTGACGTAGTAACCCTTGATAAAATTGGCAATTGTATTAGAGTGATTAACACTAGGAATAGAAGCCACTCCATAGGGTTTATTCAAGACTAGAAAATGGTCATCCTCATAGAGAATATCCAGTGGATACTCGATAGCTTCTAGAGTTTCAAAGCCTTCCTCAGCGGGAATATCAATGGTAACTCGGTCTCCAATATCCAATAGATAGGTTGCATTTTGCGGTTGGTCATTTACCAGAATAGCTCCACCTCGAAACTTAATCTTAGCTAGCAGCCCCTTAGAAACCTCGTGCTTTTTTAAAAAGGTCTTAACCTTAACATGCTCATCTGCGATAAATTCAAACCTCATTCGTCCACCTCGCCGATGAAAGCATCCTTCACACGGTTCCAGAAACTGGTATGGCTAGGTGATGCGACAAAGTGAATCTTATGATGGTCAATTTGATACTCAATTCTTTCAATATTGCGGAAGGAATAAACGCTATTGTCAACCGAAATAGTATGGTAATCGTTTCTTGTTGGAATAAGTTCAATCTTATCCTTCTTTGGAACAATAATGGACGAACCCAGGGTTCGATAGACACGATTGTTAAGGCTGGCAATTTCCGTCAACTGAAGAGCTTCAATGGTAGGGTGTAAAACAGCTCCGCCAAGTGATTTGTTATAGGCTGTACTACCAGTCGGTGTCGAAACTGTTAGCCCATCTCCACGAAAACGTTCAAAGTGGACACCGTTAATCACAACATCCGCCACCATGGTTCGATCAGACCTGCGGATACTGGCTTCATTTAGTGCTCTAAAAATCTTCACTTCACCATTTTCAAGAAAGACCTTCACATTCAGAACAGGGTAAGAGACTCTTGCTCCGGTATCTAGCTGCAAATTAGTCACTAGCTTGTCCAACTCAAAATCACGGTAGTCCGTATAGAAGCCCAAATGTCCAGTATGAACACCGATAAAGCGGACCTTGTCAAGCTGATTTTCGTACTTATGAAAGGCCGACAAGAGCATGCCATCCCCACCAATGGAGATGACAATGTCCGGATTGGTATCATTGAGTATAAACTGATTTCTCTTCAAACGATCTCGCAATTCATACAAAACCCTTTGACTCTGCGGTTTTCTATTAGCTATCAGGTCAATTCGTTTACCTGTATTCTTCATCTGTATCGTCACTGTTTCCTACACCGTCATTTAATTTTCTACTCAAAGGATCAAAAAGAGCCTGGGCTTCCTGAATATCATCTCGAATTTTACCCATTTCTTCATCCAACTGATGGGCAATTTTGGCAGTAATTTCCAGTCGCTTCTTAATTTCCTCTGGGAAATCCCCTTGGTACTTGTAGTTGAGAGAATGTTCTATCGTTGCCCAAAAATTCATGGCCAAGGTACGAATCTGAATTTCCGCTAAAATGGTCTTAGCACCATTGATAGTATCAACCGTATATTCTACTACCACGTGATAGGAACGATAACCTGATGCTTTTCGATGAGTAATGTAATCTCGCTCCTGGATGATCCGCATATCCTGACGTTTACGCAAAATCTCCACTACTTCCTTGACGTCATCTACAAACTGAACCATCACACGTAGACCAGCAATATCCTGCAAATCGTGTTCCAAGGTCGCATAAGTAATGCCACGACGAGCCATTTTTTCCTTGATGCTCTCAATTGGTTTGACTCGACCAGTCACAAACTCAATCGGAGAATGCTTATTTTGCTTACGATATTGCTTACGAATACCACGTAGTTTAATCTTTAACTCACCAACAGCTTGAATGTAAGGATCTAGAAATTCTTCCCATTCTAAGGTCATATATTCTCCCTTGTTCTCATATTATCCTTCAAAAATATCTTTGATTTTTTCTCCAGATTCATATACAATAAATACAAAGCTATTATATCATATAATCCGCTTTCATAGATAAAGAAAAGGTAAGAAAATTGAAACATTTAGAAATTGAATTGAAAACACTCTTGAAAAAAGATGAATACAATCATCTAAAAGACCAGTTCACAGGTGTTACTCCTGTTCTTCAAAAAAATTACTACATCGACACTCCTGATTTTGAACTGCGAGAAAAGAAAGTTGCTATGCGCATTCGAACCTTTGAAGACTGGGCAGAATTGACACTCAAAGTCCCGCAAAGTGTTGGAAACATGGAATACAATCAAAAATTGCAACTAAAAGATGCTGAAAACTATCTGAGCAAGAAAGAACTTCCTCAAGGGCTGATTCTTGATGAATTAGCTAAACATGGTATCCAGAGCAAGAACTGGCAGGTGCTCGGTTGTCTAACGACACTTCGCTATGAAATGCAAACAGCTATTGGCCTCATGGCGCTGGATGAAAGTCAGTACTTTGATATGACAGATTACGAATTAGAGCTTGAAGTGGAAAATCACGAGCAAGGCAAACAGGATTTCCAACAATTTTTAGAGGAAAATCAGATTACTTATCAAAAAGCTCCCTCAAAATTGGTCCGATTTGTCAAAAGCATGAAAAATAGCTGAAATAATCTCTATTTTTTGGTAAAATAGAAAAGATAAAATACAAAAATCCCAGTTCATATAGGCTAGGCAGATATGGCTAGGATTTAAAAAGTTTACAGAGGACGGTCTATAATGTCAGATAGAAAAAACATGAAACTTTTCGCACTCAACTCTAACCAAGAGATTGCACAGAAAATTGCTCAAGCTGTTGGTGTCCCACTTGGAAAACTATCATCACGTCAATTTTCAGATGGAGAAATCCAAGTGAATATCGAAGAAAGTGTCCGTGGTTATGATGTTTACATCATCCAATCAACAAGTTTCCCTGTTAACAACCACCTAATGGAATTGTTGATCATGGTCGACGCTTGTGTGCGCGCAAGTGCCCACAGCATCAACGTTGTTCTTCCATATTTTGGCTATGCACGTCAAGACCGCATTGCTTCACCTCGTGAGCCACTTACAGCTAAACTAGTTGCTAATATGCTGGTTAAGGCTGGAGTTGACCGTGTCCTTACCCTTGATTTGCATGCTGTTCAGGTGCAAGGCTTCTTTGATATTCCTGTTGACAACCTCTATACAGTTCCTCTATTTGCAAAACATTACTGCGATAAGGGCCTACTCGGTTCAGATGTTGTCGTGGTTAGCCCTAAAAATTCAGGTGTGAAACGTGCTCGTAGCTTGGCTGAGTATCTTGATGCTCCTATCGCCATTATCGACTACCCTCAAGACGATGCAACTCGTAACGAAGGTTATATTATTGGTGATGTTGAAGGTAAGAAAGCCATCTTGATTGATGATATTCTTAATACAGGACGTACCTTCTCTGAAGCTGCTAAAATCGTTGAACGTGAAGGAGCTACAGAAATTTATGCTGTTTCTAGCCACGGTCTCTTCGTCGAAGGAGCTGCTGAACTTCTTGACAATACTAATATTAAAGAAATTCTTGTGACTGATTCAGTAGCAACAAAAGAAAAAACTCCTAAAAACGTATGCTACATCACTGCTAGTGAGTTAATTGGTGATGCTATCGTCCGTATCCACGAAAGAAAACCAGTTAGCCCACTCTTTGCTTACAACAAAAAGAAATAAGGTGATTCTTTGATTTATTTGGACAATGCTGCAACGACTCCCATGTCAGCAGTTGCTATTTCTGCTATGACCAAGGTTATGCAAGAAACCCATGGCAATCCATCTAGTATTCATGGGCATGGCCGTCAAGCTGGCAAGCTCTTGCGCGAAGCCCGTCAGGAACTAGCCCAGTTACTGGGAACAAAACCTCAACATATCTTTTTCACTTCTGGTGGGACTGAAGGCAACAATACTGCCATCATTGGCTACTGCCTTCGTCATCAAGAACAAGGAAAACATATCATCACAACTGCCATTGAGCACCATGCCGTCCTTGAAACCATTGATTACTTGGTTCAACACTTTGGTTTTGAAGTAACCATTATCCAACCAGAAAATCAAGAGATCACGACCCAGCAAATCCAAGAATCCTTACGTGATGATACGATTTTGGTTTCTACCATGTTTGCCAATAATGAGACAGGAAACCTACTTCCCATTGCTGAAATTGGCCAAATACTCAAACAACACCCTGCTGCCTATCATGTCGATGCAGTTCAGGCTATTGGTAAAATCCCTATACACCCAGAAGAATTGGGCATTGATTTTCTCACTGCTTCGGCCCACAAGTTCCATGGTCCTAAGGGAATCGGTTTTCTCTACGCTTCTAGCATGGATTTTGATTCCTATCTACATGGCGGAGACCAAGAACAGAAAAAACGAGCAGGGACTGAAAATTTAGCTGCCATCATAGGCATGGTTGCAGCCCTAAAAGAAGACCTAGAAAAACAAGAAGAACATTTTCAACATGTACAAAATCTAGAAACTGCCTTTCTGACAGAGCTAGAGGGCATTCAATATTACCTGAATAGAAGCGATCACCATCTCCCTTATGTTCTCAATATTGGATTTCCTGGCCAGAAAAATGACCTCTTACTCCTTCGTCTAGATTTGGCTGGAATTTCAATCTCTACTGGCTCAGCCTGCACTGCGGGCATTGTACAATCCAGCCATGTTCTTGAAGCCATGTACGGGGCAAATTCAGAACGTCTGAAGGAATCCGTTCGTATCAGTTTGTCGCCAGAAAATACTGTTGAAGACCTACATACCCTCGCAAAAACCTTAAAAGAAATTATCGGAGGTTAGCCATATGGCATTTGAAAAAACCATTCAGTTAAAAAATTGTCGTTACGACTACACTCTTAGCCCTTCTGTTAAAAAATTCACCCTTAAGGACAACACTTTTTTTGAAACAAAGGTTGGTAACTATGAATTGACTCGCCTTTTGGAAAAAGTTCCGAACAGCGGTGAGGGATTCCAGCTCAAAATCATCATTAACAAGGAACTTACAGGTGCTAAAATCAATATCACTGACAAGTTTGGGCTACGTCTAGTTGATATTTTCAAATCAGAAGACCACCACATTCATCAGGAAAAATTCTATTTCCTCATGGATAGCTTGGTAGAACGTGGTGTCTTTACAAAATCGGAAAGATAGAGCCAAAATGTTTGAACTGACCTATAAGGACAGCTATCATGTAGAGCGCACTCTCAAGTATGAGGATTATGAGGCTCTCATGCTGGCTCTGTCAGGATGTGTGACTCTGCCAGATACACTTTATGTAACTTCTTTGACCTTTAAAGGGCAAGAAGTTTACCAAGGACTGGTCGGAGACCTCTACCGTTTTCTATCACATGCAGATTTTTTACATCAAAACTAAGATTTTTCTTAGTTTTTTCTTGTTTTTGTTGATTTTTTCACAATGTTTCTATAAAATAGAAGAATAGAAAGGTTGTGATTTTGTGAAAGATAAACAGTCTGCTATTCCAAAAGCTACAGCAAAAAGACTCTCTCTCTACTATCGAATTTTTAAGAGATTTCATGCAGAAAAGATTGAACGTGCCAACTCTAAGCAAATTGCAGAGGCTATCGGTATTGATTCCGCGACCGTACGTCGTGATTTTTCCTATTTTGGTGAACTAGGTCGTCGTGGTTTTGGCTATGATGTCAAAAAACTGATGACATTTTTTGCCGATTTGCTCAATGATAACTCCATCACCAATGTCATGCTGGTAGGTATTGGAAATATGGGCCATGCCCTTCTCCACTATCGCTTCCATGAGCGCAACAAGATGAAGATTATCATGGCCTTTGACCTAGATGACCATCCCGAAGTCGGTACCCAAACTCCTGATGGAATTCCCATTTACGGGATTTCTCAAATCAAGGATAAAATCAAGGATGCTGATGTCAAGACTGCTATCCTGACCGTTCCCAGCGTTAAGTCACAAGAGGTTGCTAATCTCTTGGTGGATGCTGGCGTGAAAGGAATTCTCAGTTTTTCACCAGTCCATCTACATTTACCAAAAGACGTGGTCGTTCAGTATGTCGATTTGACAAGTGAACTCCAAACCCTCCTCTATTTCATGCGAAAAGAGGATTAGAAAGCGAAAATCATTTTATGAAAAAACCAGTTATTGGGATTACAGGAAACGAAAAAACTCATCCAGATGATGACATCATGATGAGCTACGTAGCAAAAGGCTTTGTTGAAGGCGTTAAAGACGCTGGAGGGATTCCCATCATCCTACCGATTGGTGATCAAGAAATGGCTAGCCACTATATCAGTATGATTGACAAGCTCATCTTGACAGGTGGGCAAAATGTCGATCCAAAATTCTATGATGAAGCCAAAACCATTGATAGCGATGACTACCATCTTCAAAGAGATATCTTTGAACTGGCCCTCATCAAGGAAGCTATTAAACAGAAAAAGCCAATTTTTTCTGTCTGTCGTGGAACTCAACTCTTTAACGTTGCCATGGGTGGAACTTTGTACCAAGATATCGAAGACCATTGGCAGGATTGTTCCGCCGAATACACAACTCAACGCTTGGTGACAGAGCCTGATACAGTTCTTCGAGAAATCTATGGAGAAATTTCCCATATCAACTCCTTCCACCACCAGAGTATCAAGGATTTAGCCCCCAACTTAAAAGTTGTGGCTCATGATCCTAAAGATGGTATCATTGAAGCTGTTACGAGTACGGATGACATTGCCTTTCTCGGTGTCCAGTGGCACCCAGAGTTTCTTTTTGAAAATCGTCCCAAAGATAAAAATCTCTTTGACTATGTCGTAAATGAACTTTAAATTAAATCTGTCTTTTCACGGTAACTAAAGTAACTAGAATGGGAGACAATCAAATGATCCAAGAGGACAATCCCCATCAGGTCGCAAGCTTCTTTAACAAGTTTAGTGACATGATCATCATTTCGGCTAGGCGCTACCGCTCCTGAAGGATGATTGTGGACCAAGATGAGTGAAGTCGCCATATGCTTGATAGCATAATGAAGAATCTCACGTGGTTCAGCGATACTGCGAGTAGCTGAACCGATAAAAATGGTCTGTTGATGGATGATTTGATTTTGAGTATTGAGATAGAGCGCCACCAGGTGCTCTTGTTTTTTATGGCCCAATTCCTGCTGCATCTTCTTGGCCAACTTTTGGCTACTGAGAATACTTTCCATCTCAAGGGTCTCATGTTTATGAATACGATGCCCCAGTTCGATCATAGCTTGTAATTCTATTGCCTTAACACGGCCGATACCAGACAGACTCTGTAATTCCTGCAGGGTCATTTTTTTCAAATCCGTTAGACTTGAAAGATTGCTCAAGACTTTCTGGGCAATTTCAAAAACGCTGGCTTGACGTGTTCCAGTCCTAAGTAAAATAGCTAGCAACTCTTGATTACTCAGCGCTTCAACTCCTTCCTTGGCCAGTCTTTCTCTTGGCAATAATGAATCTTCTTGGAATGAAATACTATACATAAAAATCCTCCTCACTTTATTATTCGTGAGAAGGATGGAAAATTAGATTTTTTTCTCAATTGGAGCTACACTGGCTAAAAGTTTTTTCAAACCTACTTCTGGGAAATTGATTTTTAATTCCTGAGTAGCACCGCTACCTGAAACTTCCAGAACAGTTCCCTCTCCCCATTTCTTGTGGAGGGCAATGTCACCAATGGACCAATTTGTCTCGCTAGACGCTGATTTTGCACTAGCTGAAAATTGACCAAAAGGAAGACCATTTGACTGGATAGATTTTGGGGCCGCACTGCGTTTCCGTTCTTGAAGAGCTTGAGCCAAACTCATACCTTGACCAAAGGCAAGACCACCACTGCTATAAGATGCCTTAAAGCTTGTATTGGCTGGACGAGCCAATCCTTGATACTCAAGTAAGTCTGAACTGATTTCGTTAATAAAACGAGTTGGACGGTTGTAGTTGGTACGACCAAAAAGCAGGCGTGAGTTGGCATTGGTCAGATAGAGAATTTTCTCTGCACGCGTGATACCTACATAGGCTAGACGGCGTTCTTCTTCTAATTCATCTTGATCTTCAGCTGCACGGCTAAGCGGAAAGACATTTTCTTCCATCCCAATCAAAAATACAACTGGAAACTCGAGACCTTTGGCAGCGTGTAGGGTCATCAGGGTCACTTCTGATGTCTCCTGACTACCTGAATCTGTATCGGCAATCAAGGCCAAGTCATTCAAGAAACGACTCAGTTTATCCAGACCAGTTTCCTCTTCTGACACATCAGAGGTATCATCAAAGTTTTTCGTCACAGAAAGGAACTCTTCGATATTTTCAACCCTAGCCTTGCTTTCTAAAGTCGCTTGAGCATTTAGAATATCGACGTAACCTGTTTTTTCTAGGACGGCCTCAACCAACTCTGTAATGCTTAAGTGGTCCAGTTGCTCCCTCAAATCTAGAATCATATTGGCAAAATCCCAGATAGACTGGGCTGCTTTACCCTTGATACCAGATAACATGATATTTGCTGAAGCATCTAGCATAGACATGTTTTGCATATTCACAAAGTCACGAATTTTCTCAACAGTACCTGGCCCAATTCCTCGTTTCGGTTCGTTGATAATACGTTCAAAACTGATATTGTCACTCAAATTGGCAATGAGGTTGAGGTAAGCGATAATATCTCGGATTTCCTTACGGCTGTAGAACTTGGTTCCGCCAACCATGGTATAAGGGATATTTGACTTGAGCAAGGCTTCCTCAATAGTACGAGACTGGGCGTTAGTACGATAGAGAACTGCAAAATCCTTGTGAAGGAAATTTTGACTTCGACCAAGTTCATCAATAGTTTTAGCCACAAATACAGCCTCATCCAGCTCATCATCGGCACGATAGTAAACAATTTGCTCCCCATCAGCATTCTGGGTCCAGAGATTCTTAGGACGGCGGTTTTTATTGTTTTTAATGACCTCGTTGGCCGCTTGGAGAATAGTTTTAGTTGAACGGTAATTCTCCTCCAGCAAAACAACCTTGGCTTGGGGATAATCTTTCTCGAAATCCAAAATATTCTGCATATCAGCACCACGCCAACCGTAGATAGACTGGTCCGCATCCCCAACCACACAGATATTTTTAAAACGGGAAGCCAAGAGTTTGACCAGTTGGTACTGAGCATGGTTGGTATCTTGGTACTCATCAACGTGGATGTATTGGAACTTCTGCTGGTAATAAGTCAAAACATCAGGATTTTGATCAAAGAGACGCAGGGTCAGCATAATCAAGTCATCAAAGTCAACCGACTCCGACTGACGCAGTTCTTTTTGGTAAGCAGTATAACACTGGGACACGATTTGCGTATACATATCGCCAGCTTGGGCAGCATAAGCCACATCATCAATCAGATCATTCTTAGCATTGGAAATGGTTCCTAAGATGCTTCGTTCATTCCATTTTTTAGGATCCAAGTTCAACTGCTTGAGAATGCGTTTCATGAGCGTTCTCTGTTCACCAGGATCGACAATAGTGAAATTGCGGTTGTAGCCAATATGATCCGCATCACGACGCAGAATACGAACACACATGGAGTGGAAGGTCGCAATCAAACAGTCCTGAGTGGCTGGATTAAGACTATAAGCACGCTCCTTCATCTCACGCGCAGCCTTATTAGTAAAGGTAATGGCCAAGATATTCCAAGGATTGACCAGCTTTTCATCAATCAAATAAGCAATACGGTGGGTCAAAACACGGGTCTTTCCAGAACCAGCCCCCGCCATGATTAACAAGGGACCTTCTGTCGTTTGTACCGCCTCAGCCTGACGGTCATTCATTCCATTCAATAATGCGTTCATCTTTTCTTCCTTACTCTTGAAGTCAATATTTCTATTATATCAGAATTCAGGGAAAATATCTTTACCTAGACTGGTTACGTGTAGAAGGCAACTCCTTATATCTAGATAAAAAAATGAGCTTAGATTACAATTTCCAAACTCATTTATTACTCAATGAAAATCGAAGTGCAAACTAGGAAGCTAGCCGCAGGTTGCTCAAAACACTGTTTTGAGGTTGCAGATAGAACTGACGAAGTCAGTCACATATATAATCTAAGGTGAAGCTGACGTGGTTTGAAGAGATTTTCAAAGAGTATAAAGTCAATTACAATATACTAGAACAAACCTAGGACTGTTCCGTCACTTTCAACATCCATATTGAGGGCTGCTGGTCGTTTTGGAAGTCCTGGCATGGTCATGACATCGCCAGTTAGGGCAACGATAAAGCCTGCCCCTAATTTTGGTACCAATTCACGAATAGTAATTTCAAAGTTTTCTGGTGCTCCAAGGGCATTTGGATTATCTGAGAAACTATATTGAGTTTTAGCCATACAGATTGGCAACTTGTCCCAACCATTTTGAACGATTTGAGCGATTTGCGTTTGGGCTTTCTTCTCAAAGTTCACTTTGCTACCGCGATAGATTTCAGTAACAATTTTTTCAATCTTTTCTTGAACAGAAAGTTCATTGTCATAAAGACGTGTATAGTTGGCTGGGTTTTCAGCGATTGTCTTGACAAGAGTTTCAGCAAGAGCTACACCGCCTTCTGCACCATCAGCCCAGACACTAGCCAACTCTACTGGTACATCAATTGAGGCACAGAGTTCTTTCAAGGCTGCGATTTCAGCTTCTGTATCAGAAACAAATTCGTTGATAGCTACAACTGCTGGAATACCAAACTTACGGATATTTTCAACGTGGCGTTTCAAGTTGGCAAAACCTGCACGAACTGCTTCTACATTTTCTTCAGTCAGAGCGTCTTTAACCACACCACCATTCATCTTAAGGGCCCGAAGGGTTGCGACAATAACTACTGCATCTGGAGATGTTGGCAAGTTTGGTGTCTTAATATCAAGGAATTTCTCGGCACCAAGGTCTGCACCAAAACCAGCTTCAGTAACTGTGTAATCAGCCAAGTGAAGGGCTGTGCTTGTCGCTAAGACAGAGTTACAGCCATGAGCGATATTAGCAAATGGACCACCATGTACAAAGGCAGGTGTACCATAAATTGTCTGAACTAGGTTCGGCTTAATAGCATCCTTCAAAATCAATGCTAAGGCGCCTTCAACCTGCAAATCACCTACAGAAACTGGTGTACGGTCGTAACGATATCCGATAACAATGTTAGCCAAACGGCGTTTCAAATCCTCGATGTCTGTTGCCAAACAAAGAATGGCCATAATTTCTGAAGCGACGGTAATGTCAAATCCATCCTCACGAGGAATACCATTTAGAGGACCACCAAGTCCAACGGTTACATGACGAAGAGCACGGTCATTCAAGTCCACAACACGTTTCCAGAGGATACGACGTTGGTCAATTCCCAACTCATTCCCTTGGTGCAAGTGGTTGTCAATCAAGGCAGAAAGCGCATTGTTGGCAGTCGTAATGGCATGCATGTCCCCTGTAAAGTGGAGGTTGATGTCTTCCATTGGTAGCACTTGGGCGTAACCACCACCAGCAGCACCACCCTTGATCCCCATGACTGGACCAAGAGATGGTTCACGGATAGCAATCATGGTTTTCTTACCAATCTTGTTCAAGGCGTCCGCTAGACCAATGGTAATAGTTGATTTTCCCTCACCTGCTGGTGTTGGGTTGATGGCAGTAACCAAAATCAATTTCCCAACTGGATTGCTCTCAACTGCACGAATTTTATCAAAGCTGAGCTTAGCCTTGTACTTTCCATACAACTCCAAATCATCGTAAGAAATACCAAGTTTCTCTACAACATCAACGATTGGCTTCAACTCAATACTCTGTGCGATTTCAATATCTGTTTTCATTCAAAACTCCTATAACCTCTTTTATGATAATTCATTATAACACAAAACAAGATTTTTAACATCCCAAAACTCTCTAAACGTTCGTAAATATCCCTGTTTTTAAGGTTTTTAGAGTCCTTTCTTAAATTTTATATGGCTTTATAGTTTGAAACTATATTCTTTCCTTTTACCAAATTTTTATCACTTTCATTTTACTTACCGTTTATTTTTGTGTACAATAGTGCTATGAAAATTTTAGTTACATCGGGCGGTACCAGTGAAGCTATCGATAGCGTCCGCTCTATCACTAACCATTCTACAGGTCGCTTAGGGAAAATCATCACAGAAACCCTGCTTGCTGCAGGGCATGAAGTTTGTTTAATTATTACAAAACGAGCTTTGAAGCCAGAAGCCCATCCCAACCTAAATATTCGAGAAATTAACAATACCAAGGACCTTCTACTAGAAATGCAAGCACGCGTCAAGGATTATCAGGTCTTGATTCACTCAATGGCCGTATCCGACTACACTCCTGTTTATATGACGGGGCTGGAAGAAGTCCAATCTAGCTCCAATCTAGAAGAATTTTTAAGCAAGCAGAATCATCAGGCTAAGATTTCTTCAACTGACGAGGTTCAGGTTTTGTTCCTAAAAAAGACACCCAAAATCATCTCTCTAGTCAAGGAATGGAATCCTGCTATTCATCTGATTGGTTTCAAACTGCTGGTTGATGTTACCGAAGATCATCTGGTTGACATTGCTAGAAAAAGTCTTATCAAGAACCAAGCAGACTTGATTATCGCAAATGATCTGACTCAAATCTCAGCGAACCAGCATCGTGCAATCTTTGTTGAGAAAGATAATCTTCAAACGGTTAACACTAAAGAAGAAATTGCAAAACTCCTCCTTGAAAAAATTCAAAACTATCATTCTTAGAAAGGAAAGCTATGGCAAACATTCTCTTGGCTGTAACGGGCTCAATCGCCTCTTACAAGTCGGCAGATTTAGTCAGTTCTCTAAAAAAACAAGGCCATCAAGTTACTGTTTTAATGACTCAGGCTGCTACAGAGTTTATCCAACCTTTGACACTACAGGTACTCTCACAGAATCCTGTCCACTTGGATGTCATGAAGGACCCCTATCCTGATAAAGTCAATCATATCGAGCTTGGAAAAGAAACGGATTTATTCATCATAGTCCCTGCAACAGCTAACACTATTGCAAAACTAGCCCACGGCTTTGCGGATAACATGGTAACCAGTACAGCTCTAGCCCTGCCCAGTCATATTCCTAAACTAATAGCTCCTGCTATGAATACAAAAATGTATGACCATCCAGCAACTCAGGCTAATCTGAAAACATTAGAAAGCTACGGCTATCAGCTGATTGCTCCTAATGAATCCCTACTAGCTTGTGGCGATCATGGACGAGGAGCTTTAGCCGACCTCACAATTATTTTAGAAAGAATAAAGGAAACTCTCGATGAAAAAACGCTCTAATATTGCACCCATTGCTATCTTTTTTGCAACCATGCTCGTGATACACTTTCTGAGCTCACTTATCTTTAACCTTTTTCCATTCCCAATCAAACCGACCATCGTTCATATTCCTGTCATTATTGCCAGTATTATTTACGGTCCACGCGTTGGGGTTACACTTGGATTTTTGATGGGGCTACTTAGCTTGACAGTTAATACGATTACGATTCTACCGACAAGCTACCTCTTCTCACCATTCGTCCCAAACGGTAACATTTACTCAGCTATCATTGCCATCGTCCCACGTATTTTGATTGGTTTGACTCCGTATCTAGTTTATAAACTGATGAAAAATAAAACTGGTCTTATTTTAGCTGGTGCCCTTGGTTCACTTACCAATACAGTCTTTGTACTTGGTGGAATTTTCTACCTTTTTGGAAATGTCTTTGATGGTAATATCCAAAAACTCCTAGCAACCGTTATCTCAACAAATTCGATTGCCGAATTAGTCATTTCCGCAATTCTTACTCTAGCTATTGTTCCAAGACTACAGACTTTGAAAAAATAAAAACATCTCCACTTTCAAGCTTGAAGGTGGAGATGTTGCTCTATACAGTTTTTTTTAGTGAAATCTTTACCAATATCTAACTAAAAATGACCTATAAACCTAAGTAAATCCTTGCTTTATTGTCTTGTTTATTGTACTATACTAGTGTATATACAGTTAAAAAGGAGATTCTTATGAACACACGGAAAAAGACACAATTTATGACAATGACTGCCCTCTTAACGGCTATTGCAATTTTGATTCCAATTGTTATGCCTTTCAAGATTGTCATTCCACCTGCTTCCTATACTTTAGGAAGCCACATCGCTATTTTTATTGCCATGTTCTTGTCGCCCTTGATGGCTGTTTTTGTCATCCTAGCCTCTAGTTTTGGATTTTTGATGGCAGGCTATCCCATGGTTATCGTTTTTCGAGCTTTTTCCCATATCTTTTTTGGGACTTTGGGGGCTCTTTACCTACAAAAATTCCCCGATACCCTAGATAAACCAAAAACTTGCTGGATTTTCAACTTTGTGTTAGCGCTTGTCCATGCCCTTGCTGAAGTATTAGCTTGTGTCGTTTTTTATGCAACTTCCGGTACCAATGTAGAAAATATGTTTTATGTTCTATTTGTACTAGTTGGATTTGGCACAATTATTCATAGTATGGTAGACTATACATTAGCACTAGCTGTCTATAAAGTGCTTCGCAAACGCCGTTAAAAGGAAGAACTATGACAAAAGATCGCAAACAAGCCCTGCTCCAACTCTTGAAAGAAACTCCTAAAGCCCTCAATGGCCAAAGTTTAGCTGAACATTTTCATGTTACACGCCAGGTCATTGTACAGGACATTGCAATTTTAAGAGCCGATGGCGCTCCTATCCTATCCACCAATCGTGGCTACGTCTATAAGCAAATTGAAACCAACCCTTATGTTCACAAACTTTTCAAAGTGAAACATGAAGTTGAAGAAATCGGTCAAGAACTCCTTGCTATCGTTGATAATGGTGGACGTGTTCAAAATACCTTGATTGACCATCCCGTTTATGGAGAAATCGAAACCTTGCTGAAACTGTCTTGTCGCAGAGATGTGCAACATTTTCTAGAACAAGTCGAGCATTCAGATTTTAGACCTCTGTCTGAATTGACAGATGGCATCCATTACCACCTAGTCGAAGCTGAAACACAGCAAGACCTCCGCTATATCGAGGAGGCCTTGGATCAGCTAGGTTATTTAGTAAAAGACTAGAAGATTTTCTTCTCCCAGCCATCTTCTATACGATGACGGTAGAAAAATTCAGATTTGTCCGGAGCTTCCATCATCTCCATCAAAGGTAGCATATCATAGGCCAGATCCAAGTTTGGAATCTGGTCTTTTTGAATCCAATAGCTCAAATAGTAACAATGATATTTAAAAACCACATTGAATGAAAATTAACAACTACTTGCTTACTAAAAATATATCACCAGTTATGTTGATCAACATTATCCTTAGTCACAAGATAAATTGGAGAAACTGTTTCTTTTTCCAGTTTTTTCCCTTGATAATGATCTATTGCTGATTGAATAGCAATTTCACCCATCTTAGCTGGTTGCTGAGCAATAGTGGCAGTAATATCACCTTTTGCAATAGCATCATGTGCATCTGGTTGACCATCAATACCAACAATTAATACATTGCTAAGACCAGCTGCTTTTACTGCTTGTGCAGCTCCTAACGCCATCTCATCATTCTGTGCAAAGATTGCTTGCACTTCTTTGTTTCCTTGAATCATATTTTGCGCTGTATTCAAAGCTTTTGCGCGGTCAAAATTAGCGGATTGACTAGAAAGAACATCTAAATTTGTCTTTGAAATTTGTTCAAATCCTTTACCTCTATCTACAGTTGCAGAAGCGCCAGGGACTCCTGATAATTCAAAAGTTTTTGCTTTTTCTCCCAATTGCTTGGTAATAAATTCTGCAGCCATTTTACCTGCTTCTACGTTATCAGAAGCAACAGTTGTCAAGACTTCACCTCCATTACTACCGCGGTCAATTAAGATTACCGGAATATTTGCATTATTAGCAGCTTTAATAGATGTAACAATTGCATCAGAATCAACTGGATTAATTAGTAAAGCATCAACATTTTGACTAATAAAATTTTGAATATCATCTGCTTGTCTAGCAGCATCATCTTGTGCATCTGCTATCTTCAAAGTTACTTCTTTTTCTCTTGCGGCTTTTTCAAGACCATCTTTCATAGCTACAAAATAGGGATTGTTAGTAGTCGAAATAGAAACTCCTAATTTTAATTCTTTTGCCGACTTTTGAATCGTAGATTTATTATCATTTGATGAATTTCCTAAACCAGTTTTTCCACAAGCTACTAAAGCAAAAATAAATGTTACAAACAAAGCAAAAATGCTAATTTTTTTAATATTTTTCATGTTATTACTCCTCGTAATATATATCTATAGGGATAGTTTCAATCCCGATTATTGTACGTCATCTAATAAATTGTTACTATTTCCAAAAAAATTGAAAATTATTCTACTGTTTTACAACTTTAAAACGATCAATCAGAACAGCAATTAAGATTACAACTCCTTTTACTACTTGTTGCCAAAATGCTGAAACACCGATAATATTAAGTCCATTATTCAAAACCCCAATAATTAAAGCACCTATTAAGGTCCCCAGTATGCGACCTTTACCTCCTGATAAAGAGGTTCCCCCAAGAACAACAGCTGCAATAGCATCCATTTCATAACTAGCACCTGCTGTTGGTTGAGCAGAACTTAAGCGTGATGTTATAATCAATCCAGAAATTGAAGCCATAATACCTGAAATTGAATAAATGATAATTTTCACTTTATTTAGTTTCACACCTGATATATATGCTGCTTTTTCATTCCCCCCTATAGCATATACAGATTTACCAAATGCTGTTTTATGAAGTAAAACATATAAAACAATAAATACAATAAACATAATAATTACAGGAAATGGAATTCCTACTATGTAACCTTGCCCCAAAAATTGAAATAAGAATGTATCACTTAATCCTTTTGTAATAGGATTCCCATTTGTATAAACAAGTGTTGCTCCCCTAAAAATAGTCATAGTCGCTAAAGTGACGATAAATGGAGCTAATTTCCCGTAGGAAATCAATAACCCATTCATCATACCTAGAATGCAACCCAAAATTAAAGAGATGAGAATTGCTAACGTAACAGGCATTCCAGATCCTAATAAACCTGCTGTTAGCGCGCTGGATAAGGCTAAAATTGATCCTACTGATAAATCGATTCCACCTGTTAGAATAACAAAAGTCATTCCAAAAGCAATCAGTGCATTTGATGTTACTTGCAATAGTAAATTTAACAGATTATTTGCTGTTAAAAAATTTGAATTGATAATAGTGATGACAGCCATTAAAATTATCAATGCTATTACCGTTGTCAATTCTGACATGTACTTCATAGTATTTTTCACACTATTGTCCTCCTGTAGCTAGTTGCATAACTTTTTCTTGTGTAGCTTCTCGACGTGTTAATTCCCCACTAATTCTACCTTCATGCATGACCATAATGCGATCACTGACTCCAATCACTTCTGGTAAATCTGAAGAGACCATAATAATCGGTACACCTCGTTCAGCTAATTCATTCATTAATTGGTAAATTTCACGCTTAGCTCCAACATCTACCCCACGAGTTGGCTCATCTAAAATCAGTACTTTTGGTGCAATACCTATCCATTTTGCTAAAACTACTTTCTGTTGATTACCACCAGAAAGTGTCCCAACTTCCTTATCTGGATAACCTGATTTAATTTGTAACCTATCAATTAAGCGTTGTACAAATATACCACTTGTTTTATTATCGAAAATGCCATTTTTAACAAAATCACGAGTACTAGGTAAAGTCATATTATCTTTAATAGAAAAATCTAAAATCAATCCCTCATCTTTACGATCTTCTGTTAAGAAACCAATTCCATGCTTAATTGCTTCAAAAGGATTTTTAATTATCAGTTGTTCTCCGTTTATTATAATTTGACCAGATTTTAAAGAATCAATTCCAAAAATTGCTCGCATTATTTCAGTACGACCAGCACCCATCAAACCAGAAAAACCAAGAATTTCCCCTTGACGTACATAGAAAGAAATATCCGTAAAAGCATCACCAGAAAGATTCTTAGCTTGAAAAACAATATTCCCAATCTCAGCCTTTTTTTCTGGATAATAATCTTCTAATTCACGGCCTACCATGTTCTGAACTAATTCATCTGCATTAGTTAACTTCGTTTTCTTGGTATCAATTACAAACCCATCCCTCATAACAGTTATAAGATCTGTGATCTTAAAGATTTCTTCCATCCGATGTGAAATATACACAATACCTACACCATCAGATTTTAATCCTTCTATCACTTTAAAAAGTGTTTCAGTTTCACGATCAGTTAAAGCTGCTGTGGGTTCATCCATAATTAACAAGGAAACTTCTGATAATAAACATTTTGCTATTTCTATCATTTGTTGTTGTCCGACTGATAATTGACCAATGATTGCATCGAGAGGAATAGAGATATTAAGACGTTTAAATGCTTCTTTAGCTTTCCTTTCCATACTAACTTTATCTAGAAACCCAATCGAATTTTTAATTTCTCTTCCTAAAAAAAGATTATCAAGTACAGTCATATCTGGCCAAGTATTCATTTCCTGATGAATAAAACTCAGTCCAAACCGTTCTGCCTCTTGAGGATTAGAAAATGTTTTTTCTTTTCCATCAATAAAAATAGTTCCTGAAGTAGCTGGAAAAAGTCCAGTTAAAATATTCATTAAGGTTGATTTGCCTGCGCCATTCTCCCCCATTAAAGCATGAACTTCTCCTGAATTAAGAACCAAATCAATACTTTCTAAAACACGATTATTCCCAAAAGATTTTGAAATGTTCTTCATTTCAATTTTCATAGGCAACCTCCTTCTAAATAATAACTCCTGATTGCAAGATTATATTCGAATATGGTGTATCTTCCCCAGTGCGAATAACTGCCTTAACTTTAGTATTCATAGCTTTCAATTCTTCATGACTAATATATTCAATAATTATATTCGATCCTAAAAGATCTAGAACTGCTTGCCACTGTTCTTTGTTTTTTTCCTTAATTTCTTCTGCTAAGAAAATTTTTTCGATAAGTACATGATCTGAATATTCTTTTAAAACTTCTAAAAAACTTGGACTACCTTTTCTTAATGCTAAATCAATTTTATCAACACCTTTTGGAACTGGCAATCCTAAATCTCCGATACAAACCAAATCCATATGACCTAAATCATCAGCTAGTTTAGCTATATTACTATTTAAAATCCCATATTTCTTCATATCCTGAATGCTCCTTTATTTCTTTCAAACTCGGCATACCTCCTTGCGCTCCAAATCTTTGAACAGAAAGATGTGAAGCAATCGTTGCAAAGGACAATGCAACATCCATCTCTTTTCCTTTTGAGATAGCATAAGCAAAAGCACCATTAAACGTATCTCCTGCTCCTGTAGTATCAACTACTTCTGCTTTTATAGCAGGAATTTTCTTAACTGCTGTCCCATCATAATAAATAGAACCTTCAACTCCTAATGTCACAATCATTTTATTAGGATAAATTTTAATAATTTCTTCAAATTTCTTATCTGGAAAAAGCTCTGAACATTCGTGCTCGTTAGGAGTAATAAAATCACAAAAAGGAATCATCTCTTTGTCTGTTTCTCTAGCTGGTGCAGGATTGTAAAGAACCTTAACTTGATTTTCTTGGCAAAATTTAGCTATAGATAAGTTGGCTTCATGTGGTATTTCATTCTGTAATACAACAATACTTGCATCACTAAGTAATTTCCACTCATTTTTCCAATCATTTGTTTTAACTAAATTATTAGCTCCGGGATAATAAATAATCCTATTATCACCTCCATATAAAGTAATTTGTGCAACTCCTGAAGACTGTGGTACCGTTCCCACATATGCTGTAGAAATATCATTATTTTGCAGATTACTTAATAAATCTGCTGAAAAAATATCTTCTCCTACGTTCCCAAATATGTAAATATTATCTTCAACACTGGATAATCTACCAATAGCTACAGCTTGATTTGCACCTTTTCCACCTGGAACTATATTAAATGAATCGCCAAAAATCGTTTCACCTCCTTCTGGAATCCTTTTTGTTCCCATAACTAAGTCCATTGAAATGCTTCCAACAACAACAATTTTACTCATTTCTTTCTCCTTAATGTATTTCTTTCTATGTACCTAACAGGGAGTTTAATTTTAGCTTCATCTATAGAGAACTTATTTGCCATATTATAGATTAGCTTTGCAGCCTGTTCTCCCATTTTATATGATGATTGGTGAATAGTTGATAAAGAAGGATAAATAAATTGACTAAGTACAATATCATCATAACCAATGATTTGAATATCATCTGGGATTTTTTTACCAATTGCTAAAATTTCATGAATATAAGCTATCGCATGAATATCAGAAGGCGCTATAATACTATCAATATTTGGATTTCTTTTTAGATTCTCTTTAGCTTCTGTTTGAATTTTTTCAAACTCAAATGTTTCACTTTCTTCAATACGAATCTCTAAAGATTTATTCCTCAAATAGTTTAAACTTGCTTCAAATCGTTCCGCAATGTTCTCAGCTTTATCATCTAAAACTTTAATAATCATAACTTGCTTAGCGCCAGCATTCCAAATTGCTTTAGCAGCCAAACGTCCACCCAACTGATTATCAGAAAAGACACCGTAACCTGTATCTTTACTAATCCGGTCAACCACAACGACAGGTAACGTCAGATTTGGAAATTCCTTTGTAAAGTCAAGTGTCGTTATAATACCAGCTGCATTTGTTTTTAACAAAAGGTTTATATATTCTTCTAACGAATCATGATCTGAAATAGTACCAACCATAATCCTATAACCTTTATCTTTCAAATATGATTCAGCTCCTCGAACCAATCTTGGGAAGAAGGGATTAGAAATATCTGGCAATAAGAGTCCTACCATTTGATTTTTTTTAGTTTTCAAAGATTGTGCTAATACATTTGGTGTGTAATTTAATTTCTTGATAGCATTTTTTATCTTTTCTCTCGCATCATCTCCGACGTAGCCTTTTTTCGAAATATATCTTGAAACTGTTGACTTTGATACTCCAGCTTCTTCAGCAACCTGTTTTATTGTAGTCATCACTCCTCCTTTTTTATTGTGGAACCGTTCCCTTATTTATATAGTAAGCGTTTTCTTTTATTTTGTCAATACTTTTTTAGAAATATTTTAAATTTATTTCAGAGTACACATGTTTTTACTAATATCCTATTACTATTAGATACGAAACACAACAAGACCTCCACTATATTGAGGAGGCCTTGGATCAGCTAGGTTATTTAGTAAAAGACTAGAAGATTTTCTTCTCCCAATCATCTTCTGTACAGCGAGGGTAGAAAAACTCTGATTTGTCAGGAGCTTCCATCATCTCCATCAAGGGTAACATATCATAGGCCAGATCCAAGTTTGGAATCTGGTCTTTTTGCACCCAAGAAACTTCTCCTTCATCTGAAGAGCGAAGGCTACCAGAGAACTCAGTCGCCTTATAACAAATGACAATATAGCGCCCACCTGTATCTAGTGGCCAATTTTTAATGCCGACAAGTTGAGGATTTTGGATAGTCAATCCTGTTTCTTCGTAGATTTCACGAATGACAGACTCCGCAAAAGCCTCACCATTTTCAACATGACCTCCAGGAAAGGAATAACCAGACCAGCGATTTGTTTCAGGAGAGCGATACTGCATAACCACGCGCTGAGTTTCGGGGTCTTCAATCAGACAAATGTTTGTTAAAATTGTTAATTGGGAACGGGACATATTTTCTCCTTTAGATACTATTCTAATCCAACGCCTTGACTTCCAGCATCATATCACGTATCTGAGCTGCTAGTTCAAAGTCAAGCACTTCGACGGCTTCTTGCATTTGTTTTTCGAGTT
This sequence comes from Streptococcus sp. HMSC077D04, assembly GCF_001808785.1. Classification (GTDB taxonomy): domain Bacteria; phylum Bacillota; class Bacilli; order Lactobacillales; family Streptococcaceae; genus Streptococcus; species Streptococcus mitis_BX. The sequence goes on from NZ_KV794547.1 coordinate 140,902, forward strand.
TTTTGACGAGTTCTTTGCGTTCTTGTTTGTTGAGGCTATTGATATCGACTTCCTTATCCTCTTCTTTAACAACTGCCTTGGTCACGGCAATCAGGTCACGAATTTCTTTCTTGATGGTTTGTGGAACGATACCATGTTCTTCATTATAGGCCATCTGGATTTTCCGACGGCGAGCAGTTTCATCGATAGCACGTTGCATAGACTGGGTTACAGTGTCAGCATACATGATGACATGCCCTTCACTGTTACGAGCAGCACGACCAATGGTCTGGATGAGTCCACGCTCGTTACGAAGGAAACCTTCCTTGTCAGCATCGAGAATAGCTACTAGGCTCACTTCCGGAACGTCAATTCCTTCACGGAGCAGGTTGATTCCGACCAAGACATCAAAGACACCCAAGCGCAGGTCACGGATAATCTCTGTCCGCTCTAAAGTCTTGATATCTGAGTGCATGTACTTGACCTTGATGCCCATTTCCTTGAAGTAGTCGGTCAAGTCCTCTGCCATTTTCTTGGTCAAGGTTGTGATAAAGGTTCGCTCGTTCTTCTCAACACGGGCATTTATTTCACCTAAGAGGTCATCAATCTGTCCCATAGTCGGACGGACTTCCACCTCAGGATCCAAAAGCCCTGTCGGACGAATGATTTGCTCAATCACTGTCTCAGTCTGTTCATTTTCATAGTCACCAGGTGTCGCTGAAACGTAAACAATCTGATGCACATGGCTTTCAAATTCTTCACGACGGAGAGGACGATTGTCCAAGGCAGACGGCAAGCGGAAACCGTAATTTACTAACATTTCTTTACGCGAACGGTCTCCATTGTACATACCCTTGATCTGCCCCATGGTCATGTGGCTCTCGTCAATCATGATCAAGAAATCATCTGGGAAGAAATCTAAGAGCGTATAAGGAGGCTCACCTTCGCTACGCCCATCCATGTGGCGTGAATAGTTCTCAACCCCATTGGTATAGCCCATCTCACGCAGCATTTCGATATCATACTCTGTCCGTTGTTTCAAGCGCTGGGCTTCAAGCAATTTGCCTTCTTTCTCAAAGATAGCTAACTGCTCTTCCAATTCGGTCTGAATTTTATCAATGGCCACTTCCATGTGGTCGTCATTGGTCACAAAGTGAGTAGCTGGAAAAATCGCCAAATGATCCACTTCTCCCAAGACCTGACCTGTCAAAGCTTCAACTTCACGAATACGGTCAATTTCGTCTCCAAAAAATTCTACTCGAAAGGCATGCTCATCACGAGAGGCTGGGAAAATCTCCACTACATCCCCACGAACGCGAAATCTTCCGCGTTGGAAATCAATATCATTTCGTTCAAACTGGATATCAACCAAGTCATTCAAGAGTTTATCACGAGAAATTTCAAGACCTGGACGGAGACTAACGACGCTATCAGCGTATTCCTTGGGCGAACCCAAACCATAGATACAAGAGACTGAAGCCACGACAATAACATCGTTACGCTCCAAAAGGGCTGAAGTCGCTGAGTGTCGGAGCTTGTCAATCTCGTCATTGACAGAGCTGTCCTTTTCAATATAGGTATCACTAGAAGGGACATAGGCCTCAGGTTGGTAATAATCATAGTAAGATACGAAGTACTCAACTGCATTTTCAGGGAAAAATTCCTTAAACTCCCCATAGAGCTGTCCTGCTAGAGTTTTATTGTGGGCAATAACCAGAGTTGGTTTATTGACTTTGGAAATGACCTGACTCATGGTATAGGTCTTCCCTGTTCCGGTCGCCCCCATCAGAATCTGAGCTTTTTCTCCACCCTCGATATTATCAACCAACTGCTCGATAGCTTGTGGTTGATCTCCTGATGGTTGATATTTTGATACTAGTTTAAATTGATTATCTGTAATACGATTGATCATAAGAATCCTCTCTCCATGTGCTATTCCTATTTTAGCATACTTGTAGCATTTTCACGAAGAAAAGGACGGACCGAAGTCACATCCTTTCATTTTCTTTCTTTAATTTATAGCCAAGATAAACAATCAGCAGTAGCAAGACTAGACTTGTCATGATAGAACCTTCAATTCCAAAAGATCCTCCTGATAGCCAACTCTGATCGCCTTGTGGTAAAAAGGTCATCAATGACGTTCCTGATGGTTGACCACTAACTAAAATCCCAAAGAGATTGCCCTGAGCAAAATTCCAAGCCCCATGAATACCTGCTACACCCCAAACTGTATCTGTTTTGAGGAGGTAAAGTGACATGGCAACTCCGAATAAGAAGAGATTCACTAGAGATAGTGGTGTTAGACCAGAATTTCCCACATGAAGCAGGGTAAAGAACAGGCTCGATATAAGAACAGCTAGTTTTAGATTGGTTCTTGAAGCCAATTGAGGAAGGAGCCAAGTACGCGACACTACTTCTTCTGCTGTCCCCTGTAAAATCCAAAATGGGATAGTCAAGACAACAAAGGTAAGAGAATAAGGATTCAAATGAATAGACTCAAAACGATATTGCCCCAAGACTACTAAACCTAACAAAGTAAGAAGAAAAAGTGCCAAACCTAGACCAAATCCTTTAAGGAGATTGCTGAGGAAATTCTCTCTATAAAATCCTAAAGTTCGAATAGGTCTTTTCTCAACTTTTCTAGTCCATCTGAACACAGTGTTGAGAACGAACCCAAAGGCCAGTAAATCTAAAATTAAATGAAAGTCACTTGTTTTATCCGTCAAGCTCTGATGCAAGGTCTGCAAGTAGGTTGCAAGATTTTGACCAGCCTCTCCAAAATTTCTAGCAAGTCCGATGAGAGCTAACAAACTAATACCATACAGAGTATAAGCCACAAACTCTCCTATGAAGACAAAAGCAAAGGCTAACAAGGGGCTTGTGTAAATGTTTAAACTCATTTTTGAAGCTTGGAAGTCTTTAAATATTCTTTTGTTCTTCATATCCCTGTCCTCTTTTCTTCTATATATACTATTATTATAGCACTTTATAGTAGCAATTCAAGAAAGAAAAGGAAAAAAACAATGTTATATTTTCTGACACAGAAATATAAAAATTTGCCTTTTTTTACTTTTTCTGATATAATGGGAAAATATTCGGAAAAGGAGACTAAAAATGAAGAAAAAATTTCTAGCATTTTTGCTAATTTTATTCCCAATTTTCTCATTAGGTATTGCGAAAGCAGAGACAATTAAGATTGTTTCTGATACCGCCTATGCACCTTTTGAGTTTAAAGATTCAGATCAAACTTATAAAGGAATTGATGTTGACATTATTAATAAAGTCGCAGAGATTAAAGGATGGAACATTCAGATGTCCTATCCTGGATTTGATGCAGCGGTAAATGCGGTTCAAGCTGGTCAAGCTGACGCTATCATGGCAGGAATGACAAAAACTGCAGAACGTGAAAAAGTTTTCACCATGTCTGATACTTACTATGATACAAAAGTTGTCATTGCCACTACTAAGGCACACAAGATTAGTCAGTATGACCAATTAAAAGGTAAAACTGTTGGTGTTAAAAATGGAACTGCTGCTCAACGTTTTCTTGAAACAATCAAAGACAAATACGGCTTTACTATTAAAACATTTGACACTGGAGATTTGATGAACAACAGCTTGGCTGCTGGTGCCATCGATGCCATGATGGATGACAAACCTGTTATCGAGTATGCCATTAACCAAGGCCAAGACCTCCATATTGAAATGGATGGTGAAGCTGTAGGTAGCTTTGCTTTCGGTGTTAAAAAAGGTAGCAAATACGAGCACCTGGTGACTGAATTTAACCAAGCCTTGGCTGAAATGAAAAAAGATGGTAGTCTTGATAAAATCATCAAGAAATGGACTGCTTCATCATCTTCAGCAGTGCCAACCACAACTACTGCAGCTGGTCTAAAAGCAACTCCTGTTAAAGCTAAATACATCATTGCCAGTGATTCTTCTTTTGCACCATTTGTGTTCCAAAACTCAAGCAACCAATTTACTGGTATTGATATGGACTTGATTAAGGCAATCGCTAAAGACCAAGGTTTTGAAATTGAAATTACCAACCCAGGTTTCGATGCAGCGATTAGCGCTGTACAAGCTGGTCAAGCAGACGGTATCATTGCTGGTATGTCTGTCACAGATGCTCGTAAGGCAACTTTTGACTTCTCAGAATCATACTACACTGCCAATACTATCCTCGGTGTAAAAGAATCAAGTTCAATTTCCTCATATGAAGATTTGAAAGGAAAGACAGTTGGTGTTAAAAACGGAACTGCTTCTCAAACCTTCCTAACAGAAAATCAAAGCAAATACGGTTACAAAATCAAAACCTTCGCTGATGGTTCTTCAATGTATGACAGTTTAAATACTGGTGCTATTGATGCCGTTATGGATGATGAGCCTGTTCTCAAATATTCTATCAGTCAAGGTCAAAAATTGAAAACTCCAATCGCTGGAACTCCAATCGGTGAAACAGCCTTTGCCGTTAAAAAAGGAGCAAATCCAGAATTGATTGAAATGTTCAATAACGGACTTGCAAACCTTAAAGCAAACGGAGAATTCCAAAAGATTCTTGATAAATACCTAGCTAGTGAGTCTTCAACTGCTTCAACAAGCACTGTTGATGAGACAACTATCTGGGGCTTGCTTCAAAACAACTACAAACAACTCCTTAGCGGACTTGGTATCACTCTTGCTCTAGCTCTTATCTCATTTGCTATTGCTATTGTTATCGGGATTATCTTCGGTATGTTTAGCGTTAGCCCCTACAAATCTCTTCGCGTCATCTCTGAGATTTTCGTTGACGTCATTCGTGGTATTCCTTTGATGATTCTTGCAGCCTTCATCTTCTGGGGAATTCCAAACTTCATCGAGTCTATCACAGGCCAACAAAGCCCAATTAACGACTTCGTAGCTGGTACTATCGCCCTCTCACTCAATGCAGCGGCTTATATCGCTGAAATCGTTCGTGGTGGTATTCAGGCCGTTCCAGTTGGCCAAATGGAAGCCAGCCGAAGCTTGGGGATCTCTTATGGAAAAACCATGCGTAAGATTATCTTGCCACAAGCAACTAAATTGATGTTGCCAAACTTTGTCAACCAATTCGTTATCGCTCTTAAAGATACAACCATCGTATCTGCTATCGGTTTGGTGGAACTCTTCCAAACTGGTAAGATTATCATTGCACGTAACTACCAAAGTTTCAAGATGTATGCAATCCTTGCTATCTTCTATCTTGTAATTATTACACTTTTGACTAGACTAGCGAAACGCTTAGAAAAGAGGATTCGTTAATGGCAAAACTAAAAATTGATGTAAATGATTTACACAAATATTATGGAAAAAATGAAGTCCTAAAAGGAATTACGACTAAGTTCTATGAAGGAGATGTTGTTTGTATCATCGGCCCTTCGGGTTCTGGTAAGTCAACCTTCCTTCGTAGCCTCAACCTTCTAGAAGAAGTTACTAGCGGTCACATCACTGTGAACGGTTATGACTTAACTGAAAAAACAACCAACGTTGACCACGTCCGTGAAAACATCGGAATGGTGTTTCAACACTTCAACCTCTTCCCACACATGTCTGTATTGGACAACATTACTTTTGCTCCAATTGAACACAAGTTGATGACTAAGGAAGAAGCTGAGAAATTGGGAATGGAGTTGCTTGAAAAGGTTGGACTAGCAGATAAAGCTAATGCGAACCCAGATAGCCTATCAGGTGGTCAAAAACAACGTGTGGCTATCGCTCGTGGACTAGCAATGAATCCTGATATCAT
>NZ_KV794547.1:307679-325956 GCF_001808785.1 Streptococcus sp. HMSC077D04
GACGAAATGTGTCCTTTCTCGATCTTAGCTTTCCTTTAACTAAAGATCCATAACATCATCCATAGCAAGACTCATGAACCCCCAGATAAACAAACCAAGGACTAAATAAGCATAGAGTGGCAGGGAAGCAAAGATAAAAGGTGATAGTAAAATCATACCCAAGGTATCTCCAAAATTTGTACAAATACAATACAATCCAAAAAAAAGATAAAGGATAAAAATAATAAACCAAAAGCAAAATCGCTTGCGTGCTTTTTCTTTTCGAAACATTTCTTCCACCTCCCCTTCTATAGCTCTATTATATTACTAAGACTTTTATTTGTAAAAGTACTATCAAAAAGAAGGGACTTTTTAATTTTTTTATATCGTTGCAAATTACGATAAGCTAATTCTACGCAAACCAATAAAGATAATCTCTCAACTGATATCAAAAATAACAGAAAGAATAGTGAATAAATTACCAACATAATAAAAGTTGCAAAGATTTCTTCCATATCATGATTAAAAATATAAATAATCGTGTAGGTATAGAGTGCTAAGACAGAAATAGCCACACCTAATCAAATATGTGCCCAAATCAATCCTTTTCTAGTCATCTTTCTCCCCAGCTCACTATAGAGCCTCTCTATTCCTTTACCAATCGTTTCTGTTCGTCCTTATTGTGGCTTTGTTGATACAAAGTCGAGTTTATTTAAAATTCTCTCATCAACTCTCACTGGTATAACAAATTGCTTATCCATATAGTCCCCATATTTTTAACATTACTATACTCTCTTATAGCTACATTGACAAGTTAAAGTTCAAAACCAGCTAAATCGATTACTTCTTATTTATCACTTTTTCAATTGTTGCCAGGACTCCATTAGTCCCTTCCATGAAATCACGAATACTCACACCAGAAGCCCCTCTTTAACTTGCCTGATAAAACTATAAAAACGTTTGAAAATTTGCTCAAGTGCCATCACTTCCTTTTTGGCTCTACATCACCTACTAATTGAGCATAAAATTCTGTAAAGATAGACATAATTTTTGCCAAATATGTTTATTTCAGTAAATCATTAATAGTTACATCATCTCAGAGATTAGCAATAAATTCTAACTACTGGTCAATTTTTTTACTGCTGCAATCTCGTTTTCTACTGTATACATTAAAATTAAGGAATCACGATAATATAAAGATAAAAGGATCGCTTGCTCTCTCTTCTTATCCTATATCTGTCATGTTCAGTTGAACTTTCAATTTCTTCAACTTTTCAGCATTATATCCATATACAATAGTAGCATAATGACCATTTGTTGCAGTATCTCAGCTATATATTAAAGTAAATTTCACTTTTTTAGAAGAGTAGTGGACTTTTTACCAAAAAAAATCTAAGGGAGCTATATCAGCTCTCTTACTAGTAGCATGAATGATTTTAAATAGGCATTTTAGATTTATATCGATATAAAATACATTCAACGCTTTCTAATCAAACTTGATCTTTCAAAGTCACAATCAGAGTGATCTAAATTAATCTTAAACCTGCCTCTTGATTACACAGTGAACCTTGAGTATATCAAATATAATTCTGCATGACGAGCGGAACTGCCAAAAATCGTAAAAACTATTGAAGATTTAAATCTGAAAACAAATACACAACTTGAAGAATCCATTGATAGGCACCTCACCTACCACATCTTTAGGCATACTCTCATAAGCAGAATAGCGTAACTCTAAAAGCAATTATGGCAAGAGTAGGACGTTCTGATTCTAGGACAATAAACAAAATCTACACACGTTACAAAGAAGATGGATGGCAATATCCTCAATTTGCTAGATAATTTATAGTTTTGCCCCTTTTTTGCCCCCTGTACATAAAAAAAGCCTACTGACCAAGCTAGAAAGCTTGATACAATAGGCTTTTTATAGATTGATTATTTAACAGCGTCTTTAAGAGCTTTACCAGCTTTGAATGCTGGAACTTTAGAAGCTGCAATTTTGATTTCTTTACCAGTTTGTGGGTTGCGACCTTTACGTGCAGCACGCTCACGAACTTCAAAGTTACCAAAACCGATCAATTGAACTTTTTCACCAGCTGCAAGGTACTCAGTTACTGCTGCGAATACAGCTTCAACTGCTGCTGCTGAGTCTTTCTTAGTCAATTCTGTAGCTTCTGCTACTTTAGCGATCAAATCTTGTTTGTTTGCCATGTTAATGATTCCTCCAATTTAATTTCTAATTAACAAATATAATCATATCCTAAAATCCCTTTTAGGTCAAGTTAAAAACACTATTTCTTCCCATTTTATTTATTTTTTTAGGAGTGGTAACGTACTAAAATAGCCCAAGCATTCTCACCCGTGTGAGTTTGAATAATAGAGCCCGTTTCCAAAACTGAAATTGGCTTTTCAACATAAGCTTGTAAGCTTTCTTTCATCTCTTTTGCCCAATCAGCACTACCAGAATATGAAATCCCAATCTCTGCTACAGAACGTTCAGTTAGCGAACTTGTCAGCTCATCCAACCATTTTTTAAAAGTTTTAGCTCCACGACCTTTAACGATTGGCTGCAATTCATGGTCCTTCATCTGCATAACAACACGTATATTGAGAAGTGAGCTCAACAATCCAGTTACACGGCCAATTCGTCCACCTTTTACTAAATTTTCCAAAGTTGAAACGCCAATATAGAGTTCTGTGTGGTTTTTAACCTCTTCTACATGAGATAAGATTTCCTCCAACTCTTTGCCTTCTTGCGCTAATTTTGCAGCCTCAACAACTTGGAATTTCAAGGCTTGGTCAGTGAAGGAACTATCAATAACTGTCACATCGGCAGTAGATAAACTAGCACCCTGGCGCGCTGCTTCTACAGTACCAGAAAGAGCATGGGACATATGAATAGCAAGAATCTGGCTACCATCCTTGCATAGGTCTTCAAAAACTTCAGCGAATACACCTACAGGGGGCTGGCTTGTTTTCGGAAGATTCTTACTTGCTTGCATCAACTGAAGAAATTTACCTTCTTCTTTCAAATCCGCATCAGAATAAACAACATTATCAATCATTACAGATAACGGAACAACAGTGATATCTAATTGTTTTACTAGTTCAGGTTCAATAGTAACAGATGAATCGGTTACAATCTTAATTTTTGTCATAGTATCAATCTTTCTATTTTAGGATTCAGATTGGTTTTCTTACTTTTAATTATATCAAAAAAAGATTAAAAATCCTATTGGAGTCAATCAAATTTTCCTTAAAAATTTGATATAATCTACTTATAAGAAAAGAGGTCCCTATGATTAAAAAAATTTATCCCATTTTAACCATTTTACTAGGTGCTGCTATTTATGCTTTTGGTCTAACTTATTTTGTAGTTCCTCATCATCTTTTTGAAGGAGGGGCGACAGGTATTACCCTTATCACCTTTTATCTTTTTAAAATCCCTGTTTCTCTCATGAACCTGCTGATTAATATTCCCCTTTTCATACTAGCTTGGAAAATCTTTGGAGCAAAGTCCCTCTATTCTAGTTTACTAGGAACCTTAGCCTTGTCCGCCTGGTTGGCCTTTTTTGAACGTATTCCCCTTCATATTGATCTTCAAGGTGATTTACTAATCACTGCCCTTATAGCTGGGTTTCTATTGGGAATTGGTCTTGGAATTATCTTTAATGCTGGAGGTACAACTGGTGGTACTGATATTCTAGCTCGCATTCTCAATAAATACACTCATATATCCATGGGGAAACTGCTCTTTATCTTAGATTTTTGTATTCTCATGCTTATTCTCCTAATCTTCAAGGATCTGAGATTGGTTACCTACACGCTCTTGTTTGATTTTATCGTTTCTCGTGTCATTGATTTGATTGGTGAAGGAGGCTATGCCGGCAAAGGATTTATGATTATCACAAAACGTCCTGATCAACTTGCTAAAGCGATTAATGATGACCTAGGAAGAGGTGTTACTTTCATCTCAGGTCAAGGTTATTATAGTCAAGAAGATTTAAAAATCATTTACTGTATTGTCGGAAGAAATGAAATTGTGAAAATGAAGGAAATGATTCATCGAATTGATCCTCAAGCCTTTATAACTATTACAGAAGCTCATGAAATCCTAGGAGAAGGCTTCACATATATAAAAGAGTAAGCAAAAAGCTGGGAAGTTCCAGCTTTTTCTTTATTCAGAAAGTGTAGAATGACGATAGCCATAAGTAAAGTAAATCACAAGTCCAACTACAAGAGCAATTCCAAACGCAATCCATGTTTCTACACTATATTGAAGCATAAAGGAAAGACAGATTAGAATCGAGAGAATCGGCAACAAGGGAACTAGGGGAGTTTTGAATTCTCCTTCTTTAGGCATTCCCTTATCCTTTCTAAGTTTTATAATTCCATAAGCCAATAGGATAAGATAAGCAAGCGTACAAATATTTAGAAAGGCTGCAATACTAGCCAGTGGAAACACTCCTGCTGCAATTGCAGAAGCAACTCCAGTTAAGATGGTCGCATTTTTAGGAACACGACTTGTTTTGCTTAATTGCTTAAAACTTCGAGGTAAAAGACCATCACGTGCTAAACTGTAAATCATACGCGATAAGGCATAAGTCATAGAAATACATACTGTTATTAGGGTCAAAATGGCCACTAATGACACATAATTAGCTGCCCAACCAATTCCTATACTTCGCAATGAAAATGCTACAGCATCATCCACATTGAGTTGGCTGTAGTGAACAATCCCTGTCAATACTAATGTAACCAGAGCATAGAGAATCGTTACGATTGTCAAAGACAAAACAATACCTCGTGGGACATTCTTTTGTGGATTTTGAATTTCATCAACAGCCATCGAAATAGATTCAAATCCTAGGAAACCAAAGAACATCAAAGATGCTCCTGCCATTATTCCAGTACTTCCACCATAAATTTGACCAAAACCAAAGGGAGCAAAGTTGGACCAATTTTCTGGTTTAATATACCAGATACCAACTAGAATAAACAAAGCGAGAGCAGAGAATTTCAAGATGACTAGAAGCGAATTAAAACGCAATGCTGCCTTGGAATTTAATAAAACTAAACCGGTTACCAGTGTCAGTACCAAAATAGGTAAAAGGTCTATATAGGTACCCTGCTCAGGGTTAAAGGTCCCATTCAAGGCTTGAGGCATTGAAATACTATAGTTACTGAGCAAGCCTTTAAAATAAGCTGCCCAGCCAGAGGCCACACCAGAAACTGCTGTCATGAACTCCATGATGGTCAACCAACCAGCAATCCAAGCTGGTAATTCACCCAAAATTGCATACAAATAACTATAAGCACCACCAGTTGCAGGAACACGAGAGGCAAACTCTGCGAAAAAGAGGGCGGATAAAGAAACACACAGGGCAGAAATCACTATAGATACAACCAGTGACGGACCAGCAAGCGTTGCTGCTGCGGTTCCTGTAATGGTAAAAATCCCAGTTCCTACCATGGCACCGATTCCTAATAAAATCAAATCCCATACTTTTAAATGACGGTGCATTTCAGTACGTCCCAAGCTAACATCTTTTGTTCTAAAAATATTCATACTTCATCTCCATTAAATATGATTGTTTTATTTTATCATATAAAAGGGATTTTGTGAATATTTATAAGATATTTTTTCAAAAAAATCCGAACAGAATAAATCCTGCTCAGATTCTACATATTCTTAGCCAACTGATCCTTCCATTTCATAGCTAATCAAACGGTTCAGCTCAACTGCATATTCCATTGGAAGTTCTTTTGTAAAGGGTTCTACAAATCCCATTACAATCATCTCAGTTGCCTCAGATTCTGACAATCCACGGCTCATGAGGTAATAGAGTTGTTCTTCTGAAATCTTAGATACCTTAGCTTCGTGTTCCAAAGCGACTTGTGAGTTGTGAATTTCATTAAACGGAATGGTATCTGATGCTGATAAGTCATCCATGATAATGGTATCACACTCGATGTGAGAGACAGATTTCTTAGAGTTTTTATTAAAGGTTACTTGTCCACGATAGTCAACCTTTCCTCCACCTTTAGCGATGGATTTAGACACGATAGACGAGCTTGTATGTGGAGCGTTGTGGATCATCTTAGCTCCAGTATCCTGATGTTGCCCTGCATTGGCAAAAGCGATAGAGAGCATGGTACCACGCGCCCCTTCTCCATCAAGGTAAACAGATGGGTATTTCATGGTAGTCTTTGCACCCAAGTTACCATCAATCCACTCAACAGTGGCATCCTTTTGAGCTTTAGCACGTTTCGTTACCAAGTTATATACATTATCAGACCAGTTTTGGATAGTCGTATAACGCATATAAGCACCATCTAAGGCAAAGATTTCTACGATGGCAGCATGCAAGCTGTTACTTGAATAAGTTGGTGCTGTACATCCTTCTACATAATGGACACTTGCTCCCTCATCAACGATAATCAATGTACGTTCAAACTGACCAGTATTTTCGTTATTGATACGGAAGTAAGTTTGAAGTGGAATATCTACCTTGACCCCTTTCGGTACGTAGATAAAGGTTCCACCAGACCATACTGCTGAGTTAAGGGCAGCCAATTTGTTATCTGTTGGCGGTACCAACTTCGCAAAGTATTGTTTAAACAAGTCTGGGTATTCCTTGAGGGCAGAATCAGTATCTGTAAAGATAATCCCCAATTTCTGGAACTCTTCCTTCATATTGTGGTAAACCACTTCTGACTCATACTGGGCAGAGGCACCAGCTAGATAAGCACGCTCAGCTTCTGGTATACCAATACGTTCAAAGGTTTCTTTAATTTTTTCAGGAACCTCATCCCATGAACGAGCTGGTTTATCAGATGGTTTTTGGTAGTAGATCAAGTCATCAAAATCAATCTCTGACAAGTCTGCTCCCCAAGTTTGCATAGGCATTTTTTTGAAGGTTTCATAAGACTTCAAACGGAATTCTAACATCCACTCAGGTTCTCCCTTAGCAGCTGATAGTTCACGAATGACATCTTCGTTCAATCCTTTTCCTGTCGATAGGACAGGCTCTACATCATCATGGAAACCAAATTTATATTCACCAAGATCAATTGGTTTTGGTTCTACTCTTTCTTCAGCCATAATATCCTTTCTTTCATTCTTCATTTCTACTGATTCATAAGACAAAAGAATCTTGCCTTACTGATTTTTTTGATTTTCAATTGTTTTCTTCAGGGCGTTCCAAGCTAGGGTTGCACACTTGATTCGTTGAGGGAATTTAGCAACACCTGATAAGAAAGCCGCGTCTCCAAGTTGGTCTTGACGCTCATCTTTTTGCCCTTGAACCATTTCTGAAAAAATGGTCGCAAGTTCTAGAATTTCTTGTTTGGTCTTGCCTAAAACTGCATCTGTCATCATACTAGCAGAGGCAGTTGAAATCGTGCATCCTGAATTTAGAAAAGCAATATCTTCCAAACGGTCCTCTGCGTCAAACTTGACAGAGAGGTTGATGACATCCCCACAGGTTGGATTATTGAGGCTGATTTGCTCAGCATCTTCCAGCTTCCCTTGGTGATGTGGATTTTTCGAATGGTCTGCCACCACTGCCATATAAAGGCTATCTAGTTTAGAAAGTGCCATTGAAAAACTCCTTTGTCTTTTGTAAAGCATCGACTAGTTTGTCACAATCTGCCTTGGTATTGTAGATATAAAAACTTACACGAGCTGTTGCTGGGACTTCCAAATGCTGAAGCAAAGGTTGGGCGCAATGGTGACCAGCACGAACAGCCACTCCTTCATAATCCAGAGCCGTCGCAAGATCGTGGGGATGAAGATCCCCTAGGTTAAAGGCAATGACACCTGAACGTTGAGCCAGGTCTTGCGAACCATAAATGGTCAACCCTTCAATGGCCTGCAATTTTGGATAGACGTATGCAATCAATTCCTGTTCATAAGCTTCAATGGCATCCATACCAATCTTATCCAGATAATCCACTGCTGCAGCAAGTCCGATAGCACCTGCCATATTCGGCGTTCCAGCCTCAAATTTCCAAGGCAATTCCTTCCAACTAGCAGATTGCTCATAGACGAAATCAATCATCTCGCCACCAAACTCAACTGGTGACATTTGTTCCAGATACTTTTCTTTACCGTAAAGAACACCAATACCAGTCGGACCAGCCATCTTGTGACCCGAAAAGGCAAAGAAGTCCACATCCAAGTCCTGGACATCAATCTTCATATGAGGTGTAGATTGAGCACCATCCACTACCATGATAGCTCTAACTTGGTGGGATAATTGAGTGATTTCTTTGATAGGATTGACCACACCAAGAACATTTGAGGCGTGAGCTAGAGAGACAAACTTGACTTTATCAGTCAATTTAGCGCGCAAATCCTCCATATCCAGAGCCCCGTCCTTGAGATAAACATAGACAAGCTCTGCCCCAGTCTTGCGACAAGCTTCCTGCCATGGAATGATATTAGAATGGTGTTCCATTACTGAAATCAAGACTTGGTCTCCCTCAGTCAGAATTTCCTCAGCGAAGCGTGCCACCCAGTTAAGGCTGGTTGTCGTTCCTCTGGTAAAGAGAACTTCCTTTGTAGAGCCTGCATTGATAAACTTACGAATGGTTTCACGAGCAGCTTCATAAGAAGCTGTTGCTCGCTCAGCCAAGGTATGAACACCACGGTGAACATTGGCATTGTCCTGCTCATAGTAGCGGTTGATTGTTTCCAGAACTGCTAGTGGTTTTTGTGTCGTCGCAGCATTGTCCAGATAGACCAGAGGTTCATCGTTGACAATCTGGTCTAAAATTGGAAAATCCTTACGAATCGCTTCTACATCTAACATAGGCTACCCCTTAGCGTTTTGACAATTTTTCTTCGATGGTTGCAATCATTTCATCACGAACTTCCTTGACTGGAATCTCAACGATAACAGAGCCAAGGAAACCACGGACAACCAAACGTTCTGCAGTTGCCTTATCCAAGCCACGGCTCATGAGGTAATACATATCTTCTGGATCTACCTGACCGATAGAAGCCGCGTGTCCTGCAGTAACATCATTTTCATCAATCAAAAGAATTGGATTAGCATCTGAACGTGCTTGGTCTGAAAGCATAAGAACACGACTCTCTTGTTGGGCATCTGCTCCCTTGGCACCCTTGATGATGTGGCCGATACCATTGAAGGTTAAGGTTGCTTTTTCAAGAATAACCCCATGTTGGAGGATATTTCCAATTGAGTTGCAACCATAGTTAGTCACTCGAGTATCAATCCCTTGTACCTGACGACCACTTGAAAGGGCTACAACCTTGAGATCTGCATGGCTACCATTTCCAATCAAGTCGCTATCAAAGTCCGCAACGACGTTTCCTTCGTTCATAACACCAATCGCCCAGTCAATGCTTGCATCGTTGCCTAATTTACCACGACGGCTAATGTAGGCAGTGACATTTTCACCTAGACGGTCGATAGCCGCAAATTTCACTTGAGCACCAGAACGCGCAATTACTTCTACTGTGATATTAGCAGTTGCTTTGGCACTTCCTTCACCACGTGACTCTAAACGTTCCAGATAACTAATCTTAGAATTTTTACCAGCGATAATCATAATATGCTTGTTAAACGGCACATCACTATCGCTGTCTTGATAGAAAATTCCTTCGATTGGTTCTTTAATCTCAACATTATCAGGAATGTAGAGAACAGCACCACTGTTGAAATAAGCTGTATGGTAGGCTGCCAACTTGTCATCGTCATACTTAACAGATGACATGAAGAATTCTTTGATCAGCTCTGGAATTTCTTCTAAAGCTGAGTGGAAGTCTGTAAAGACGACACCCTGTTCAGCTAACTCAACTGGAGTTTGCTCAAAAACAGTTTGAGTTCCTACTTGCACCAACTTCAAGTGATTATCTAGAGCTGTGAAATCTGGAACATTTGCTGATGGCTCACTTTCTGTAATCGTTCCATCACCCAGATTCCAACGGTGGAATTTGACACGCTCAATAACTGGTAATTCTAAACTCTCAATCTTATCAAAAGCTTTTTGACGGAGGTCAGCCAACCAGCTTGGTTCAGCGTGCATTTCTGAAAAAAGTTTAATATTTTCTTTAGTCATTTACTTCTCCTAAAAGATACGAGGGAATTACAATTCTTCCTTGTAGTCGTAGCCAAGTTCTTCAGCTAGTTTTGCGTATCCTTCACGTTCCAAACGCGCAGCCAATTCTGGACCACCCGAAAGGACAACACGACCTTCCATCATGACGTGTACCACATCAGGTGTGATGTAGTTCAAAAGACGTTGGTAGTGAGTGATAATCATAGCACCAAAGCCTTCACCACGCATGGCATTCACACCTTTAGACACCACTTTAAGGGCGTCAATATCAAGACCTGAGTCAATCTCATCCAAAAGGGCAAAAGTTGGTTCCAACATCAAGAGTTGAAGAATTTCATTACGTTTTTTCTCACCACCAGAGAAACCTTCATTGAGGTAACGCTCAGCCATTTCTTCTTTCATGTTGAGCAATTCCATTTTCTCATCCAGTTTAGTAATGAACTCACGAACTGAAATCTTCTCATCGTCTTCTTTACCAGCATTCATGGCTGCACGAAGAAATTCAGCGTTAGTAATTCCAGGAATTTCTGATGGGTATTGCATAGCAAGGAAAAGTCCCATTCGCGCACGCTCATCTACTTCCAACTCAAGAATATTAACATCGTCAAACAAGACTTCACCCTTTGTTACTTCATAGTTCGGGTTTCCCATGATAGCGGCAGAAAGAGTTGATTTACCAGTACCATTTGGTCCCATGATAGCGGCAATTTCTCCTGTTTTAAGGGTCAGGTTAACCCCTTTTAAAATTTCTTTTCCTTCAATCTCAACGTGAAGATCTTTGATCTCTAATACTGACATGATAGTTCCTTTCTTTTTCAAAGCCTTTACAGTTCTTACTGGAAACATACTTGATTTCCCTAGCAAATACGGTAAAAGGTCAATAAATATACTTTTATAGTATAACAAAAAAAAGCCTAAAAGGCTTTGATTTTGTCTAGAAGCTGAGGACTAGTCTTTTCCTTTCAAGTGCTGGTCAATGACATCTACAATCTTGCCCATCAAGTAACTGACTCGGAAATTTCTAAAAAGCAAAATGGCCCAAAAGGCTGCCATAATATAGCGACCAGTCATCCAGGCTTCATTGAAAAAATAGGTCTCAGCAGCTGTAAACAGCGCGATGATAATAAATTGTTGTCTATGCATAAACTTATTGTATCATGAAATCTTTCTTTAGTCTTCCTCTACCTTCATTTTATCAGCCAAAAATTCAAATCCTTCTGGAATCAGGCTTTCTTCTGCTTCTTTTTCAGTTTGGGAAGATTTGGCTTTGGCTGAAAAGGCTGCGCGAACTTCTTTCCATTCCTCCATGGAAATGGCTAAAATCTCAGGTGAAAAACCTGCTGCCTGACTGAGGATATTGCCAAACATGGTGTTGAGATTGTCTCGTTTCATGGTTTGACCAGCATTGAAGTTAGACTCAAAAGCAAGAATAGCATGGTGTTCATTGGCCGCAACCGGTTGAGAACCAACTAGCAAAGCCTTATCAGGCCCACCTAGACTTTCAATCACCTCTCCCCAGGCATTCTGTAAGCGAATCAGATTTTGACGTGCTAAATCAGGATTTTCGACGGCCTCTTGTAGGATAGATTGAACTTTATTACGATCCACACGATAGACTGTTTTGCCTGCTGTTGGACGACTAGGTACTGGACTGATTGGCTTAGCTACAGTTCCCACATTTGCGAGTTCTTGTTTGAGACGGGCAACTTCCTGTCTCAATGCAGAAATTTCATGTTCAACTACCCCAGAAAGAGCTGGTTCAGGCTTAATCTCTACTAAACGGATAGTCATCATCTCAGCATAAATCTTAGGCTGCAAACTAGACTTAATATCTGCTAAACTGACTGTCGCTAAGCGAATCATTTCAAACAGATTTTCTTGAGAAAGTGCCAAATTTTCTACAAAGACTGGACTATGATGAGTGTTTTCTCCACCTGTTTGGACAATTAACAAGTCTCTTAAATAGTGTAAAAGGTCGGTCACAAAACGAGTCATGCTCTTACCATTGTCAAAGAGAAGATTTAAACAAGCTAATGCTTTAGGAACATCCTGTTGAGATAAGGCAAACACATAATCATCCAAGGCTGATAGACTAATGGTGCCAGTAATTTCTTCAGAGATGGCAGTCGTCAATTCATTTCCCTGTGTCAAACTTAGGGCTTGATCCAAAATAGACAAGGCGTCTCGCATTCCACCTTCAGCCCGTCTAGCAATGATTTCCACAGCCTCTGGTTCAGAACTGATATTTTCTTTTTCTAAGATATAGTGGATATGTTCCTTAATATCCTGTGTTTTAATTGATTTAAATTCAAAACGTTGCACACGGGATAAAATAGTGGCAGGAATCTTGTGCAATTCAGTAGTGGCCAAAATAAAGACAACATTCTGTGTTGGCTCTTCCAGCGTCTTTAAGAGGGCATTAAAAGCCCCTGTAGACAGCATATGAACCTCATCTATGATATAAACCTTATAGCGAGCAAGGCTAGGAGCGTAGGTAGATTTATCACGAATTTCACGAATTTCATCTACCCCATTATTAGAGGCAGCATCCATTTCAATGACATCTTCTAAACTACCGTCTGTCACTGCTTGACAAATATAGCAGTTATTACAAGGTTCACCACCCACTTGATTTGGACAGTTCATAGCCTTGGCAAATATCTTAGCTACACTGGTTTTTCCCGTTCCACGAGGACCTGAAAAAAGATAAGCATGACTTATTTTCTCTTGCTCCACCGCTTGTTTAAGAGTCTTAGCCACAACTTCCTGACCAACCAACTGGGAGAAGTTTTGACTTCTATATTTTCGATAAAGTGCTTGATACATTAGGCTTTCTCCCCAAACATTGTAAAGTCCCATTCTGTCTTTTCAAGCAAAATAGCGACAAATTGTTCCAAATAATCTCGATCCATAGCATCATAATCATCAATCTCTGAAGAATCAAGATCTAGAACTCCAAGTAATTGACCATTCTTAACCATCGGAACAACAATTTCACTTTTAGCTCGACTATCACAAGAAATATAGTTGGGATAAGTTGTTACATCACCAACCAGAACAGTTTCCTGGAAATGAGCTGCCTTCCCACAAACACCCTTTCCTAGCGCAATACGGATGCAGGAAACACCTCCTTGGAAAGGACCTAAAATCAATTCCTTTCCATCGAACAGATAAAAGCCTGCAAATACAGTGTTAGGTAAGCGTGATTTTAGAAGAGCACTGGCGTTGGAAAGATTAGCCAAAACATTGGTTTCACCATCCAATAAAAAAGAGAGTTCTTCATTTAACATTTGATAACATGATTGTTTTTCTGATTCTAACATAGAACTATTATATCAAAAAAGGTTTACAGACAAAAGAAAAATCCCTTGTTTAGGAAACAAAGGATTTTATGAATTTTCAATTTGATTAAAGTTCGATATCACCGAACAAGTCAGCCATTGAGAATCCTGTTTGTGTTTCTGGAAGTTCGAAATCACGTTTTTCTTGACGTTTTGGACGACGTGGACGAGCAGCACGTTTTTCTTCTTTTTGTCCTTCTTCTTGAGCTGGACGCTCTTCAAGAGCTTTGATAGAAAGTGATACGCGCTCTGCATCTGCGTTAACTTCAAGAACTTTAACTTTAACTTCTTGACCAACTTTAAGAGCTTCTTTTGGATTTTCAATACGTTTGTGTGAAATTTGTGATACGTGAACAAGTCCATCGATACCTGGCAATACTTCAACAAATGCACCGAAGTCAGTCAAACGTTTAACTGTTCCTTCTACTACATCACCTTTAGCCAATTTTTGCTCAACGCCATCCCATGGTCCAGGTGTTGTTGCTTTAAGTGAAAGTGATACACGTCCTTCTTCTTCGTTAAGATCAAGGATTTTCACTTCAATTTCTTCACCAACTGTTACAACTGATTTTGGTGATACGTTACGTTCGTGTGACAATTCAGTCAAGTGAACCAATCCGTCAACACCACCAAGGTCGATGAAAGCACCGAAGCTTGTGATACGTGCAACTTTACCAGTTACAACATCACCAACAGCCAATTTACCGAATACTTCAGCGCGAGCTGCTGCAGTAGCTGCTTCAACAACTTCACGACGTGAAAGGATGAAGCGGTTTTCTTTAGCGTCAACTTCTTTGATCTTAGCATCAAATTCTTGACCTACAAAACGCTCAGTGTTACGTACGAAACGAGTATCCAACATTGAAGCTGGGATAAATCCACGAACACCTTCAAATTCTACTGAAAGTCCACCTTTAACGGCACGAGTTCCTTTAACAGTAACAACTTCTTCTTCGCGACCAACAAGTTTGTCCCATGCTTTGCGAGCTTCAAGGCGTTTTTTAGATACAAGGTATGTAACTGTATCAGTATCTTTACCAACTACTTGACGAAGTACAAGAACATCCAATACTTCTCCTACTTTAACAAAGTCATTGATATCTGCATCGCGATCGTTTGTCAATTCGCGAAGAGTCAAGACACCTTCAACACCAGTTCCAGAGATTGCAACGTTAGCTTGAGTCGCATCAACTGTCAATACTTCAGCACTAACAACATCACCAGTCTCAACTTGGCTAACGCTATTTAGCAAATCTTCAAATTCGTTCATCTAAAAAATCCTCCAACAATCAAGTTTTTCTTAAACTTGACATACTTATAATTTTTTTCCTAAGCACCCGCAAGGACATGTTCATATCGTTCACGTCTTTCAATTATAAAAATAAAATACCCTAAGATATTTTGCTTTTTATCTTGATCATTACCTAAGAACTGGGGTAGCTGGATTCGAACCAACGCATGAGGGAGTCAAAGTCCCTTGCCTTACCGCTTGGCTATACCCCATTGATGAAATGGAGAGAGAGGGATTCGAACCCCCGAACCCGAAGGAGCGGATTTACAGTCCGCCGCGTTTAGCCTCTTCGCTATCTCTCCTACAATTAACATGGACTATTATATCATGAAAATTTCAAAAAAACAAGACTTATTTTGCTAAATTATAATTTTCAATCAAAATTTCCACAGCTTTTTCCAATTTTTTATAAAAACTATCGACATTCCCATTCTTTATGATGGCAAATTGTCCATCTAATTCGGCAATTTCTCCGATAACTTTTTTACCAATGGTCAACGTATAACCTTCAAAACTGTCTTTTCCTACATTAACCTTGGCATCTGCTACTTGAATTTCAATTTTTTTATCTTTCTTACTCATTTCATACCTCTCTTCACTTTTTCTATTTTACAAGAAAATCCAAAAACTAGCAAGAAAAAACTCTACATCAGGCTTGTCTGATATAGAGTTTTCCGCTTTATTTAATATGCTTTTCTAGTTCTTTTTGGTACTTACCATTTGATTCCAATTTTTCTTTTTGCCATTTTTTCAGTGCTTCTTCATATTCTTTTGTTGTAACAATATCTTTTTGCAATTTCATTCCTTTAAAGATATATGGGTCACCTTTAATACCAACTTGTGAGTATGGTTTTGAGAATGGCACGACATTACTTACAACTGGAGAACCACCAGATGAGGCTGTAGGCATCAATAATGAACTATCTGTCAACCAAGCTTGAGCCTTGGCATATTTTTCATAGCGTTCTTCAAGATTCGTAGTTTCTGAATCGGCATCATCCAATAATTTCTTATACTGGTCCAAACCAAGTTTCGCTACAACATCCTTATCTTTCCCTTTAGTAATACCAAGGTGTTTCATAGCAGAACCTGATTTAGGATCCATGATATTCAAGTAAGATGCTGGGTCTTGATAGCTTGGAGCCCATCCTGTACTGTTCAAATCATAATCTTTTTGAGAAGGAACACGCGCTTGAGAAGTGATTGTTTCCTTTTCATTATCTGTCATTTGAAGAACGTCGATGACAACATTTTCAGCACCAAGAGTTGATTCGATAGACTGTTTGAAAGAGTTGCTTTGTTGAACAGCGATGGTATCTGTTTGTTCAACTGGGACATCCAAGTGAATTGGGAATGTTACCCCTTTAGATTCCAAGTCTTTCTTAGCTTTTTCGAATGCAGCTTTAGCCTTGTCAGGGTTGTAGATAGAATCCTTACCGTCAACTAGCTCAACACCTTTCCACTGGTCACCATAGTTCACCAACTCTGCTTGAGCGATTTGACCAAAGTTTTTACCACCTGCTTGTACAAAGTTATCTGGAACGAGACTGTTACGAATAATCTTGTCCGCACCGTCTTCACCATTTAGCTGGGCAGCATAAGAATGGCGGTTGAAGGCAAAGTTGATAGCCTGACGGAAGTCCTTATTAAGCATAGCTTCTTTTGTAGAAGTCTTTTGCTCTTCACTTGTTTTCGCAGTTTTATTATATGACTGACGATTTACGTTAAAGGTGAAGTAATAACTACTTGAATCCTGTGGGCTATAAGTGATTTTATCTCCGTATTGTTCCAAAGTAGAAGCAAAGTTTGAGCTACTTGGGAAGAGACGGGCTGTCGTATAGGCACCTGAAGAGAAGCTACGAATCAACGATTCCTGATCAGAACCATCGTAGTAAGTCAATTTAATCTTCTCGATTTTTACCTTTTCTTTATCCCAGTAATTTGGATTTTTCTCATATTCGATCAACGATTTAGAAGTCAAGGTCTTCAAGATATAAGGTCCATTGTAGAGAATTCCTGCTGGAGTAACTGCTCCATAATCTTTACCTGATGCCTTCAAAAACTCTTCATTTACAGGCAACATCGTTGCTGTGGTGACTTTAGAGTTCCAGAAACTTTCTGGTTTGTTTAGGGTATATTCAACTGTGTAATCGTCCAAGGCCTTGACACCAACTGTAGAGAAATCATTGGTCTCACCAGTCATGTAGGCATCCAAGCCCTTGATTGAATTTTGGATGAGAGAGACACCGTCTGACTTACCGTCAGCTACGTGTTTTAGTCCTGTTACAAAGTCATGGGCTGTTACTTCTGCATATTCTTCACCTTCAGAAGTGTACCATTTAACTCCTTTACGAAGTTTATAGGTATAAGTCAAACCATCTTTTGAGACAGACCAATCTTCAGCCAAGGAAGGAATAACATTTCCGTATTGGTCGTTTTCCATCAAGCCATCAACCACGTTCCCGATGACATCTGTTGTCGATGTACGAGTCGCTATACTATAGTCCAAAGATGCTGGATCTACTGCATAGACATATGAAAATGTTGTCGGTGCATCTGCTTCTTTATCAGCTTTTCCACAAGCCGCTAATAGAGCTGTTGTGCTCAGGACCACTCCTGCTGTTAAGAGCCACTTTTTAGATTTCATAAAAAATCTCCTTTAGTTAATTTTAATCTACTTTTACAATCCAACCTTCTGGCGCTTCAATATCGCCAAACTGAATTCCTGTCA
The DNA here is from genome assembly GCF_001808785.1 of Streptococcus sp. HMSC077D04. Taxonomy (GTDB): domain Bacteria; phylum Bacillota; class Bacilli; order Lactobacillales; family Streptococcaceae; genus Streptococcus; species Streptococcus mitis_BX. The sequence continues at coordinate 325,111 of NZ_KV794547.1, forward strand.
ACTCATCATAGAGTTTGCGAGTCACAGGACCTACTTCTGTTTCACTATAGAAAACATGGAAATCATCACCGTGCTGAATTCCACCAATTGGAGAAATAACTGCTGCTGTACCACAGGCACCTGCTTCTATAAAACGATTGAGATTATCAATTGGTACATCTCCTTCAACCGGAATCAAACCCAAGCGATGTTCTGCCAAATAAAGCAAAGAATACTTAGTAATAGATGGCAAGATAGATGGACTCAATGGTGTTACAAACTCATGGTCAGCTGTAACTCCAAAGAAGTTAGCTGAGCCGACTTCTTCAATCTTTGTATGAGTTGATGGGTCTAGATAGATAACATCTGAGAAATGGCGTGTTTTAGCCAATTTCCCTGGCAAGAGACTGGCAGCATAGTTCCCACCAACCTTAGCCGCACCTGTACCATTTGGAGCAGCACGGTCGTATTCATCCTGAATCAAGAAGTTGGTTGGAACCAAACCACCCTTAAAGTAATTTCCAACTGGCATAGCAAAGATGGTGAAAATGTACTCTTCTGCCGGTTTAACCCCAATAATATCTCCGACACCAATCAAAAGAGGGCGAAGATATAAGGTTCCACCTGTTCCATATGGAGGTACGTATTCTTCATTCGCACGAACAACTTCCTTACAAGCTTCTACAAACATTTCTGTCGGAACTTGTGGCATCAAGAGACGATTACAAGTACGTTGCAGACGTTTAGCATTTTCATCAGGACGGAACAGTTGAACACTGCCATCCTTAGTACGGTAAGCTTTTAAACCTTCGAATGCTTGTTGTCCATAGTGAAGACTTGGAGAAGACTCTGAAATATGCAAGGTTG
>NZ_KV794547.1:326056-365697 GCF_001808785.1 Streptococcus sp. HMSC077D04
ATCTTCTGTAAGTTCTCCTTGATTCCATTGTCCATTTTTAAAATGAGCAATATAGCGATAAGGTAATTTCATATAGGAGAAACCAAGGTTCTCCCAATCAATCGTTACTGTCATATTCCACTCCTTATTCTAAAAACCTATTTCTTTTATTCTACACTATTTTTCTAAAATAGCAAGCATATTTTGTAATTTTCAGAAAATTTCTTCAATAAAAAGAACCAGCTCTGAGAACTGATTCTTTATTTCACTTATTTGGCTTCTGTAAATACTTCTTTAAGATAAGCGTCAAAAACTTCTTCATCTGAAATAGTATCAGAAATGAAGCTTCCGTTGCTAGTGCGTTCTGACAAGTTCAAGTCTTGCAATCGGCTTTCATAGATTGTTCCTTTGTTTGATTGAACAAGCAGAGTTTGGTCGTTCTCTTCCACATCTGTGCTGAAGAGATCACCAATAAAGCCTTGTTCTGCAACTGCTCCTGCCAAGAAGACACGATGCGGTTTGTTTTTCAACTCACGCAAGACTTGTAAGCCACGTTTGGCACGGCTGGTTGCCGGAATTTCGGCAATAGAAACACGTTTCAAACTTCCACGTTGGGTCAAGAGGTAGAAGGATGAGGTGTTACAGATAAAGGCGGATTGGAGGACATCATCTGCTTTCAGGTTCATAGCTTTGACCCCTGCAGCCTTAGCACCGACAACTGGTACCTCTTCGATATTGAAACGAAGGGCATAACCATTTTGGCTAATCAAAAGAACATCATCTAGTTTAATCGGAGCCACTGCTACAATCTGGTCTGTCTCGTCTTTGAGCTTAGCATACTTGACAGACTTAGATCTATAAGTCCGCCATGGAGTGAACTCTTTTCGCTCTACACGCTTGATTTGACCGAGACGAGTTGCAGTAAAGTAGGTTGTCGCATCATCAAACTGATCCACGACTTCCACATAGAGGATTTCTTCGTTAGTTTCAAAGTTTGTGAGGGTTTGGCTCAGATGCTCTCCGATATCCTTCCAGCGAATATCAGCCAATTCATGGATTGGTCGATAAATGACATTTCCAAGAGTCGTGAACATCAAGAGATGCTGGGTTGTCTTAGCAGCTTGTACAAAAATCAAACGGTCATCATCACGTTTGCCAATTTCTTCCAGAGTGGAAGCCGCAAAGGAACGTGGGCTGGTACGCTTGATGTAACCTGCCTTGGTCACACTGACGTATGTATCTTCCTCCGCAATCAGACTGGCTGTATCAATCTCAATTGCTTTCGCAGTGTCTTCTAAAGTACTCAAACGTGGAGTCGCAAATTTCTTCTTGACCTCACGAAGCTCTTTCTTCATGAGATTGTACATGGTCCGTTCATCACCGATAATGGCCGCAAGCATGGCAATTTTTTCACGAAGTTCCGCTTCTTCTTCCTGCAAGACAACCACGTCTGTATTGGTCAAACGGTAAAGTTGTAAGGTAACGATGGCCTCAGCCTGCTCCTCTGTGAATTCATAGCTGACCTTGAGATTTTCCTTGGCGTCAGCCTTATTTTCAGAAGCACGGATAAGAGCAATCACTTCGTCCAAAATCGAAATTACGCGAATCAAACCTTCAACGATATGGAGACGTTTCTCAGCCTTTTCCTTATCAAAACGGGAACGTGCCAAAATCACTTCACGACGGTGGGCGATATAGCTAGATAAGATTGGAACAATTCCAACCTGACGAGGTGTGAAATTGTCAATCGCCACCATGTTAAAGTTGTAGTTGATTTGCAGGTCAGTGTATTTGAAGAGATAGTTGAGTACAAGCTCGGTATTCGCATCTTTCTTAAGTTCAATAGCGATACGAAGACCGTCACGGTCAGACTCATCACGAACCTCAGCAATACCAGCTACTTTGTTATTGACACGAACATCATCAATTTTCTTAACTAGATTAGCCTTATTGATTTCATAAGGAATCTCAGTGATAACGATTTGTTCCTTACCACCTTTTAGCTTTTCAATCTCCGACTTGGAACGAACAACTACGCGTCCTTTCCCAGTTTCATAGGCCTTCTTGATTTCATCACGCCCTTGGATGATAGCCCCTGTAGGGAAGTCTGGACCAGGTAAGAATTCCATGAGCTTGTCCACCTTGGCTGTTGGGTGATCAATCATGTAAACCGTCGCATCAATGACCTCAGCCAAATTATGCGGTGGAATATCTGTGGCATAACCAGCCGAAATCCCAGTAGATCCATTGACCAAGAGGTTTGGAAAGGCTGCTGGCAAAACCGTCGGTTCTTTCTCGGTATCGTCAAAGTTCCAAGCAAAAGGAACTGTCTTTTTCTCGATATCCTGAAGAAGGTACCCAGCAATTTCAGACAAACGCGCCTCGGTATAACGCATTGCCGCCGGTGGATCTCCGTCCATAGAACCGTTATTACCGTGCATTTCAACTAGAATCTCACGATTTTTCCAGTCCTGAGACATACGAACCATGGCATCATAGATAGAATAATCCCCGTGTGGGTGAAAATTTCCCATGATGTTCCCGACAGACTTGGCCGACTTGCGGTAGCTCTTGTCAAAGGTATTGCCATCCTTATTCATAGAATAAAGAATACGACGCTGAACCGGCTTCAATCCATCACGAATGTCTGGCAAAGCCCGGTCTTGAATAATGTACTTGGAGTAGCGACCAAAGCGCTCTCCCATGATGTCCTCAAGGGACATGTTTTGAATGTTAGACATAATAATTCTCTTTTTAGTGTTTTAGTGTAGAGTAAATCTATAATTTATAAATTTAACTATTTCTTTGTAGGTAGTGAGAAAAGAAGAGCAATCCTACTAATCCTAGAATGAATAAAAGATTAATTTTAATAACAAATAAGCTAAGTAGGGTATTAATTAGACCGTGAAAAATGGCGCAAAAAAGGACCGACTTTGTCTTTTTGAAAACAGCTGCTAGAAGAATACTGAGATAAATTGCAAATAGACTGAATAATATAAAAGGCATCCCACTTTGGGAACTTCCAATCACAAACCATAAAGGTACATGCCATATTGCCCAAATACAACCTGTTATCAAACCGGAAATCCAAAAGGAGAATCTAGTTTCCAAAGTTGGTTGCAAGATGCCTCGCCATCCCAATTCTTCTTCGCCACCATAAACACAGACTGCACTCAAAAAAACAACTAACAAATTTCCTAGTGGAAAAGCCGGATTAAGCTCCTTAGAGGAGAAAGCAATGACACCTGTCTGCACGAAAATTAGTAAAAGAAATAACAAAATATATTTCTTTGAGTCCCCTAAGATAAAAGAGACTATGCTTTTAATGGATTTTTGAGGCAAACAAGAAATGGCTGCAATGGTTGGACCGAAACCTCCTAGTAAATGGAGAAAAACTCCTAGTGGACTTGTTAGACTTAAGAGGCTCATTTGCGTCAGAAATGCGAGCAATCCCCAACCAAATCCCCAAGAAATGAGAAAACTAATCAGTAAAAATTTTGTTATCTTATTATTTTGTAAATGTTTCATTTGTTTCGAGTCTCTCCTTAGCATACTCAATCATCTTCTCAGCTACTTCTTTATCGTAGTCAAAGCCCATCTTTTGGGCAAGGGACTGAGCCTCTTGGTGGAAAAGTTGCATCGTAGCAAACAAAGACTGAGTGATTTTGTCACTATTTGAGAAATCAAGTAGACTTGAGAATTCATTCTCTTTCTGAGCAGGCAAATAGTTAAAGATGTACTTATAATTTTTACCGATATCAACTGCTCCCCTATCACTTGCAACCTGCCAAGCTAAGACTTTTAACAACTCTTGCTGACAAATACCATAGAGATGGTCAGTGGCATAGATGACTTGCTTACGACAGATTCCTTTGACCACGTAGGCTGACACCCACCAAAATTCATTGCAGACTTTTTCAAACTCTATCGCACTAGCTGGGTTTGTCCAGTAACGCTCTAGATTTTGAGAATAGGGTTCAAATAAATGTTCTGGATCTTCTAAAACAGTGAATCCTGCCTCACTATCCACCCACTCTTTGATGTGCTCTTTTGGACAAAGAGTCAAATCAATGCGGTTACTATCTTCAAAGAGCATGAGGTATAGACGTCGTTGACCAAGACCAACTTCTTGCTCGATAATGCGTTTGCCAAACTGGTCCAACCAAGATAAATCTGTAATCAGCTCGTCCAGATTCTCTACAACATAGACTACGTCATAGTCTTGAAATTCATCTTTTGAGGCTTTTGTATCAGTCCGTGAACCAGACATGGCGACAGCCGCGACTTGTAAGGTTTCAGCAGTCTTTAAAATTACATCGAGCATTTCTGTTTCAGTTCTCATGTTGATACCCATTCATTAAAAACTAACTTAAAATACTGTTGCTTCCTCAAGCGTAAACTTGACATTATCTTCAATCCACTTACGGCGTGGTTCTACCTTGTCTCCCATGAGGACATTGACTCGACGTTCTGCGCGTGCTAGATCTTCAATCGTGACACGAATGAGAGTTCGAGTTTCTGGATTCATGGTTGTCTCCCAGAGTTGGTCTGCATTCATCTCACCAAGCCCCTTGTAGCGTTGGAGGGTAGCTCCTTTGCCAAATTGTTTACGGAGTTCCTCTAGCTCACCATCCGTCCATGCGTAGGCCACTTCTTCTTTCTTGCCTTTTCCTTTGGACATCTTGTAAAGAGGTGGAAGGGCGATATAAACATGTCCTGCCTCAACTAGCGGACGCATGTAGCGATAAAAGAATGTTAAAAGAAGAGTCTGGATATGGGCACCGTCAGTATCCGCATCGGTCATGATAATGATCTTGTCATAGTTGGCATCCTCAATAGAAAAATCTGCGCCAACACCCGCACCAATGGTATAAATCATGGTATTGATCTCTTCATTTTTGAGGATATCCGCCATCTTGGCCTTGGCTGTATTGATAACCTTACCACGAAGAGGCAAGATAGCCTGAAACTTGCGGTCACGACCTTGTTTGGCAGATCCACCGGCAGAGTCACCCTCGACCAGATAGAGTTCGTTCTTAGCTGGATTTTTAGACTGGGCTGGGGTCAATTTTCCAGACAACAATCCCTTATCTTTCTTATTCTTCTTCCCATTTCGGCTCTCATCACGCGCCTTACGTGCCGCTTCGCGAGCATCACGAGCCTTTATAGCCTTGCGAATAAGATTAGAAGCCAATTCTCCATTTTCCATGAGGAAGAAGGTCAACTTATCAGCCACTATTCCATCCACAACTGGGCGAGCTAGTGGACTTCCTAGTTTGTCCTTGGTCTGTCCTTCAAACTGGAGATGTTCTTCAGGAACCAAGATAGAAAGAACGGCTGCTAGTCCCTCACGATAGTCTGAACCTTCAAGGTTTTTATCTTTTTCCTTGAGAAGCCCCGTCTTACGCGCATAGTCATTCATGACCTTAGTGATAGCAGATTTGAGTCCAGTCTCATGTGTTCCACCATCCTTGGTGCGAACGTTATTGACAAAGGACAAAATATTATCTGAAAATCCATCATTGTACTGCAGTGCTACTTCCACTTGAAAACCATTGTCTTCCCCTTCAAAATAAAGGACTGGTGTCAAGGTTTCCTTGTCTTCGTTCAGATAAGAAACAAAGTCTTGTACCCCATTTTCATAGTGGAATTCAATCGCTTCGTCTGTGCGTTTATCCGTTAGAGACAAGGTCACATTTTTTAAAAGAAAGGCTGACTCATTGAGGCGTTCTGAGATGGTATTGTACTTGAAATCTGTCGTAGAGAAGATCGTCGCATCAGGCATAAACGTAACCTTGGTACCTGTTTTAGACTTGGGCGCTGTACCGATTTTCTTCAAAGTCGTAACAGGTTTGCCACCATTTTCAAAACGTTGCTTGTAGATTGCACCGTCACGAGTGATTTCAACTTCTAGCCAGCTAGAAAGGGCGTTAACTACGGAAGAACCCACCCCGTGCAGACCACCTGATGTCTTATAACCACCTTGACCGAATTTCCCTCCGGCGTGGAGAATGGTAAAGATTACTTCAACCGTTGGGATTCCCATCGCGTGCATACCTGTCGGCATACCACGTCCGTGGTCTTGAACCGTTAAACTGCCGTCTTTATTAATGGTCACATCAATACGGTCACCAAATCCAGACAAGGCCTCATCGACTGCATTGTCGACGATTTCCCAGACGAGGTGGTGGAGACCTGCCCCATCAGTCGATCCGATATACATCCCTGGACGTTTACGGACCGCATCCAACCCTTCTAGCACCTGAATGGCATCATCATTATAATTGTTAATATTGATTTCCTTTTTTGACACAAGGAACCTCCTATTCGTTCATCTTTACTATTCTACAGGTTTTCCAAGGATTTTGCAAAATTTTTCTTTCTCCGGTGTGACAATTTCAGAAGAGATTCTCTGCCTTTCTTCTCCATTTCATGATATAATAGGAGTATGATTACAATAGTTTTATTAATCCTAGCCTATCTGCTGGGTTCGATTCCGTCTGGTCTCTGGATTGGACAAGTATTCTTTCAAATCAATCTGCGCGAACATGGTTCTGGAAATACTGGAACAACCAATACCTTCCGCATTTTAGGCAAGACAGCTGGCATGGCAACCTTTGTCATTGACTTTTTTAAAGGAACCCTAGCAACACTTCTTCCAATTATTTTTCATCTGCAAGGCGTTTCGCCTCTCACCTTTGGACTTTTGGCTGTAATCGGCCATACCTTCCCTATCTTTGCAGGATTTAAGGGTGGCAAGGCTGTCGCAACCAGTGCGGGAGTGATTTTCGGATTTGCGCCTGTCTTCTGTCTCTACCTTGCAGTTGTTTTCTTTGGGACCCTCTATTTGGGTAGTATGATTTCACTGTCTAGTGTCACAGCATCTATCGCGGCTGTTATCGGAGTTCTACTCTTTCCACTTTTTGGTTTTATCCTGAGTCACTATAACCCTCTCTTCATCGCTATTATCCTAGCTCTTGCTAGTTTGATTATCATTCGTCATAAGGATAATATCACACGTATCAAAAATAAAACTGAAAATTTAGTCCCTTGGGGACTAAACCTAACTCATCAACATCCTAAAAAATAAAACGCCAGTTTGAACAGAACTGACGTTTTTTGTATGCTTATTTTGATTTGATATAGTTAATACCATCTGCTTTTGGTGCAACTGCTTTCCCAAAGAAGGCTGCCAAGACAAGAATTGTCAAAACATAAGGTGCGATTTGAAGATAAACAGTAGGCACTCCTTGTAGGAACGGCAATTGAGATCCGATAACAGCCAAACTTTGTGAAAGTCCAAAGAAAAGACTAGATAGCATGGCTCCGATTGGATTCCATTTCCCGAAAATCATCGCAGCAAGGGCGATAAATCCAGGTCCAACAATAGTTGTCACCGAGAAGTTAACTGAGATGGATTGAGCATAAATCGCTCCGCCAATTCCACCTAGGAAACCTGAAATAATAACCCCTAAATATCTCATCTTGTAGACATTGATTCCCAAAGTATCCGCTGCTTGAGGGTGTTCACCGACAGAGCGGAGACGAAGACCAAAGCGAGTCTTGAAGAGGATAAACCAAGCAAGGAAAGAGAAGGCAATCGCCAAGTAACCAAGTAGACTAGTTGACTTGAAGAAGATATCACCAATCACTGGGATATTCGCCAAGACTGGGAAATCAAAGCGTCCAAAAGTCTGAGTTAGGTTGTCAGTTTGTCCTTTGTTATAAAGAACTTTCACTAAAAAAACAGCCAAGGCAGGCGCCATCAAATTCAATACCGTACCGCTGACAACATGGTCTGCACGGAAATGAACCGTTGCTGCTGCGTGGATGATAGAGAAGAGACCACCAACCAATCCTGCAACTAGCAAAGATAGCCATGGAGTTGCTGCTCCAAATTGTTCTGCAAATTCAAGGTTAAAGACAACTCCAGAAAAGGCACCCATAACCATAATTCCTTCAAGGCCGACGTTTACCACACCACCACGTTCAGAGAAAACACCACCGATACTTGTAAAGATGAGGGGTGCTGAGTAAATCAGCATAGAAGACACCAAGAGGGTGAGCAAGGTTGTAATAGACATCTTTACTTACCTCCTTTAACTTGTTTTTTCGGTTTGACAAAGCGTTCGATAAGGTAATGAACACTGACAAAGAAGATAATAGACGCTGTTACAATGCTGACAAGCTCAGATGGTACCTGCGCCGCATTCATACCAGGGGCTCCAACTTGGAGAACACCAAATAGGAAAGCTGCAAAGAGAATACCAATTGGTGAATTTGCCGCAAGCAGACTAACCGCCATCCCGTTAAATCCGACAGCTAATGATGCCCCTTGAACATAGACGTTCTGGAAGGTTCCAAGTCCTTCAACGGCTCCACCAAGACCTGCCAAGGCACCTGAAATAATCATTGATAGAATGATTGTTCGTTTTGCAGAAATACCAGCATATTCTGAAGCATGTGGATTAAGACCAACCGCACGGATTTCAAAACCAAGAGTTGTTTTCTTGAGCATGAACCAAATGACTGCAACGGCAATGAGAGCAAAGAAAATACCGATATTCATCCGCGAATTACCAGTCAGCTCAGCCAACCAAGGTGTCTGGTAGGTTGCATTAGCCCCAACACGAATCGTAGAATCTGTACTTTGCATGAAGTCTTTAGGAAAGGCATGGATAAAGGCATTTCCTACATACAAGACAATGTAGTTCATCATGATGGTTACGATAACCTCTGATGTCCCTAGATAGGCTCTAAGAATACCTGGAATCGCTCCGACAATCCCACCAGCAATCAGGGCAATCACTATAGTCGCTAAAATCATCAAGGGACGCGGCATATCTGGATGAGATAAGGCAAACCAACCACTGAGAATCCAGCCTGCCAAAGCCTGACCAGGAAGTCCGACGTTAAAGAAACCAGCACGACTGGCAACAGCAAAACCAAGACCAATCAAGATTAGAGGTCCCATAGCACGGAAGATTTCACCAATCCCACGCAGACTACCAAAGGCTGTATAGAACAATTCTTCGTAGCCCCAAATAGCATCATAACCGAAGATCCACATGACAATGGCTCCAAGTAAAATTCCTAGGAAGACAGAAATCAAGGGAACCGAAATTTGTTGTAATTTTTTAGACATCACTCTTCTCCTTTCCCAAGTTTCCACCAGCCATCAAGACACCAAGTTCTTGTTTATTGGTTGTTTCTGGTGATACAATACCTTGAATTTTACCATCGTGGATAACGGCAATACGGTCTGAGACGTTTAAAATCTCATCCAATTCAAAGCTGACAACAAGGACAGCCTTGCCATTATCACGCTCTTCAATCAAGCGCTTGTGGATATATTCAATGGCACCGACATCCAAACCACGAGTTGGCTGGCTGACGATAAGGAGATCAGGATCACGATCAATTTCACGAGCAATAATTGCTTTTTGTTGATTCCCTCCTGAGAGTGCAGCTGCAGGAACAAATTCACTGGCAGCACGAACATCAAACTCTTCCATTAACTTTTTAGCATAAGAAGTAATATTTGAATAGTTCAAAATTCCATTTTTACTATGTGGTTCTTTATAGTAGGTTTGAAGGGCAATATTTTCAGATATCATCATTTCCAAAATCAAGCCATCACGGTGACGATCTTCTGGAACGTGCCCAACACTCAACTCTGTAATCTGACGTGGGTGCAAGCCTACAATTGAATCTCCTTTTAGCTCAATGCTACCAGATTCAACCTTGCGAAGACCTGTAATGGCTTGAATCAGTTCCGACTGACCATTTCCATCAATCCCCGCAATACCAACAATCTCTCCAGCACGAACATCCAAGGACAGATTTTTCACAGCTGGGACACCGCGGTTTTCATTGACCACCAAGTCTTTAATAGACAAGACCACTTCTTTGGGTTGAGAGGCTTGCTTCTCGGTTTTAAAGGAAACAGAACGACCCACCATCATTTCTGCCAAATCAGCATTGGTAGCCCCTGCGATTTCGACGGTTTCAATTGATTTCCCACGACGGATAACTGTAACGCGGTCAGAAACTGCGCGAATCTCGTCCAACTTGTGAGTAATCAAGATAATTGATTTTCCTTCTTTGACAAGATTTTTCAAAATAGCCATCAACTCATCAATTTCTGATGGAGTCAAAACAGCCGTTGGTTCATCAAAGATAAGGATATCAGCCCCCCGATAAAGGGTTTTTAAAATTTCTACACGTTGTTGGGCTCCAACTGAGATGTCTGCCACCTTGGCAGAAGGGTCAACAGCTAAGCCATAACGTTCAGAAAGAGCCTTGATTTCTTTGCTAGCTCCAGCAATATCTAGCACACCATTTTTAGTTAATTCACTTCCTAAAATGATGTTTTCAGCCACTGTGAAGGCTTCTACCAACATAAAGTGCTGGTGAACCATCCCGATTCCCAAGCTAGCTGCTTTAGATGGTGAGTCGAGGTTGACAACTTGACCGTTGACCACAATTTCACCACTGGTTGGTTCAAGAAGCCCTGCTAACATATTCATTAGCGTGGACTTTCCAGCCCCATTTTCTCCTAAAAGTGCATGAATTTCACCTTTTCGTAGGTGCAGGTTGATTTTGTCGTTGGCAACAAATTCACCAAACACCTTGGTAATATCACGCATCTCAATGACATTTTCGTGTGCCATGTGCTCTTCCTTTCAGAGTCTTATTTTATTTCAATAAAACTTGCTAGTTTGTCTAGTAGCAAGCTTTACTGAGACAAAATGATTTTGTCTCAACTCTTAAAAAAGCGGCCGAGGGCCGCTTCCTAAGAAATGACTTCCATCCATTATTTTGCAGGAACTTTTACGCTTCCATCAAGGATTTTAGCTTTTGCATCTTCAACGGCTTTTTTACCTTCTTCAGAAAGGTTAGTTGTTACCAAGTCAACCCCTTTATCTTTCAATGAGTAAACAATCACTTGACCGCCAGGGAATTCACCTTTTTCTGCCTTGTTAGAAATATCTTTTACAGTTGTACCAACTTGTTTCAAAGTAGATGCAAGAACAAAGTTTGATTCTTTGCCATCTTTAGAAGTGTATTTACCTTCTGCTTCTTGGTCACGGTCAACACCGATAACCCAAACTTTTTCATTTTCAGGACGGCTTTCGTTGAGTGATTTTGCTTCTGCAAAGACACCAGCACCTGTACCACCAGCTACTTGGTAAACAATATCTGCACCGGCTGCGTATTGTGCAGCTGCAATTGTTTTACCTTTAGCAGCATCACCAAATGAACCAGCGTAGTCAACTTGGACTTTGATAGATGGGTCTACTGACGCAACACCAGCCTTGAATCCTGCTTCAAAACGAGAGATAACTTCTGACTCCTGCCCACCTACAAAACCAACTTGTTTTGTCTTAGTTGTTTTTGCTGCAGCTACACCTGCAAGGTAACCTGACTCATTATCAGCGAAAGTTACGCTCGCAACATTCTTTTGATCTTTAATCACATCATCAATCAAGACATAGTTCAAATCAGTGTGCTCTGCTGCTGCATCTTTAACTGCATTGTGAAGGGCAAAACCAACACCAAAGATTAGGTTGTAACTTCCAGCCGCTTGTTGCAAGTTGTTAGCGTAGTCAGCTTCACTTGTTGATTGGAAGTAAGTGAAACCGTTATCTTTTGAAAGATTGTGTTCTTTACCCCAAGCCTGCAAACCTTCCCAAGCTGATTGGTTGAATGATTTGTCATCAACACCACCAGTATCAGTGACGATTGCTGCTTTTGTCTTCACATCAGAAGATGAATCTGCCTTACGAGAAGAGCGGTTACCACATGCAGCAAGTCCAACTGCTGCCACTGCTACTAGGCCAAGACCTAGCCATTGTTTCTTGTTCATTACTGAACCTCCTAAATAAGATGTGCAACGATGTTGCAAGTATGGATTGGTTGGCCACAAGGACCGTGCCACTCAGAGAGCGACTCAGACTAATTTAAGTCTGTAAAAGAGTATGGAAGTAACTCCCCGACCGTCATCTCGACCGTCGATTTATCTTTTGCGACTAAGGTCACTTTTAGATCTTGTTCAAAAAATTCGACCATTACTTGGCGACAAGCACCACATGGTGAAATCGGTTTTTCAGTTTGACCATAAACAATCAGCTCTGAAAATTCTCTTTGCCCTTCGGAAACTGCTTTAAAAATCGCTGTACGCTCTCCGCAGTTGGTCAAAGGATAGCTAGCATTCTCAATATTGACACCTGTATAAGTGCTACCATCTTTTGTCACTAAAACAGCTCCGACTGGAAAATGAGAATAGGGCACATAGGCTTTCTTGCTGGTTTCAATTGCTAGTTCAATCAACTCAGTAGTCGCCATCAGCCAATTCTCCTTTTAAAATGGCTACCCCAGCTGACGTTCCAATACGGGTCGCCCCTGCTTCTACAAATGCAAGAGCACCTGCATAAGAACGAGCTCCGCCGGCAGCCTTGACACCCATTTCTGGTCCAACTGTTTCACGCATTAATCTAACATCTGCTACCGTAGCACCACCAGTTGAAAAGCCAGTTGAAGTTTTTACGAAGTCAGCTCCCGCTTTTTGAGCTAATTGGCAAGCCACAACTTTTTCTTGGTCTGTAAGAAGACAAGCTTCAATAATGACTTTCACTAACTTGTCACCACTTGCTTCTACAACAGCACGGATGTCCGATTCAACCAAATCAAGATTACCTGTTTTGAGAGCTCCAACATTGATCACCATATCAATCTCGTCTGCACCATTTTGGATAGCTTCTTTTGTTTCAAATGCTTTCACAGCTGAAATTGTTGCTCCCAAAGGGAAACCTACTACTGTGCAGATCTTGACATCTGTGCCTTCAAGCCCTTTTTTAGCATGTTCAACCCAGGTCGGATTAACGCAAACACTGGCAAAATCATACTCTCTAGCTTCAGACAGCAAACAATCAATTTGATTTTCTGTCGCATCTTGTTTCAAAAGTGTATGATCGATATATTTATTTAATTTCATATTCGGATTCTCCTGCAGTTTATGAGATTATTTCTATGATTTCTCGTAAACTTTGCACACTATCATTTATTTTAACATATTTTTGAAAATCTGTAACTAGCTGAGGAGAAATTTTTCCATTTGTGTATACTTTTGCAACAATTTCTCCCTTTTGAACGGAATCTCCAACTTTCTTTTCAAAAACAATTCCTGTTTCATAGTCCAAGGCATCAGACTTGACTGCACGGCCTGCCCCCAGTCTCATAGCATAAAGCCCAAATTCCATAGCTGGAAGAGCTGAGATAATACCCGTTTCCTGAGCAGGGATTTCCACAACATGGGCCACATTTACAGGACGATAGAGGTCTTCCAAGTCTCCACCTTGGGATTTGACCATCTCCTCAAACTTAGCAAGCGCTTGTCCATTTTCAAGATGTTGGCGAACTTCTTCAACTGTTTTATTTACATTTGCCAAACCAAGCATAATTTGAGCCAATTCACAGATGAAGTGGGTAATATCCTGGCGGCCTTGACCTTGTAAAATCTCCAGTGCTTCAAGGATCTCCAGACGATTTCCAATCGCTCGTCCCAATGGCTGACTCATATCCGTAATCACTGCTACCGTCTTCCGGCCAACAGCCTTACCAAGATCCACCATGGTTTGAGCCAATTCACGCGCCTCATCAACCGTCTTCATGAAGGCACCCTCACCGACAGTCACGTCTAGCAGAATAGCATCCGCTCCTGCCGCAATTTTCTTGCTCATTACCGAACTCGCAATCAAAGGAATCGTGTCAACAGTTGCGGTCACATCACGGAGAGCGTAGAGAAGCTTATCCGCTTTGACCAGCTGATCTGATTGCCCAATGACAGATACTCCAATATCCTGCACTTGATTAATGAAATCCTCTTGACTACGTTCTACTTGATAACCCTTAATGGACTCCAATTTATCAATTGTTCCGCCTGTATAGCCGAGACCACGACCACTCATTTTTGCCACAGGCACACCGAAACTAGCAACAAGAGGAGCTAAAATCAAGGTCACCTTGTCACCAACACCACCCGTAGAATGCTTGTCAACCTTAACCCCATCAATAGCTGATAAATCAAACTCTTGCCCTGTCTTGACCATCTTCATAGTTAGGTCAGAGATTTCTCGAGTCGTCATTCCTTTGAAATAAACAGCCATAGCAAAGGCAGACATCTGATAATCAGGGACAATTCCTGACACATAGCCTTCTACCAGCCATTCAATTTCACTCGAAGTCAGTTCTTGACCGTCTCGTTTTTTTTGGATTAAATCAACTGCTCTCATTCTTTCACACTTCTAAGGATGTAGTATCCCTTATCTTTTTTAACGACTTCACAATTGCCAAACACTTCTTCCATCTTTGACTTGGCGCTTGGGGCCCCTTGTTTTTTCTGGATAACAATTGTTAAATCTCCACCAGTTTCCAAGAAATCTTTACTTTTCTCAACGATTTCATGAACCACTTGCTTTCCCGCACGGATAGGAGGATTGGAAATGACGTGGTCAAATGTGCCTTCAACTTGTTCATAGATGTTAGACTGGAAAATCGTCGCTTCTACTTTATTTCGTTCAGCATTTTGTCGCGCCAAATCCAAGGCACGATTATTAATATCGACCATGGTCGCCTGAACTCCATAAGCCTTAGCCAAGGACAAGCCCAAAGGCCCGTAACCACAGCCTACATCAAGGACAGTTTCTCCTTGGTTGACCTCAAGACACTTGAGCAAGAGTTGACTTCCAAAGTCAACCATTTTCTTGCTAAAAACACCCGCATCCGTCAAAAAGGTCATTTTTTCTCCCAACAAGTCCACTCTCAACTCATGAATGTCGTGAGCAGCGTCAGGATTTTCTGCATAATACATTTTACTCATGAAACTATTTTACCATAATTTAACGAAATATTAAATCGTTTCCAAGTAATTTGACAATACAGATGTAGTTTGTCATTATTGTTTTAATCGAGAGAAACTTTTTCTATAAGATACTAGATGTTTTTAGTCCCAAAATATGCTATACTAAGATATCGAATCAGAAAGACAAACTTATGACCAACGAATTTTTACATTTTGAAAAAATCAGTCGCCAGACTTGGCAATCTTTACATCGGAAGACAACACCTCCTTTGACAGAAGAGGAATTAGAATCCATCAAGAGTTTTAATGACCAGATTAGTCTACAGGATGTTACCGATGTCTATCTTCCCCTAGCCCATCTCATCCAAATTTACAAACGTACCAAGGATGATTTGGCCTTTTCAAAAGGAATTTTCCTTCAACGCGAAAGCAAATCCCAGCCTTTTATCATTGGGGTTTCTGGTAGTGTTGCCGTTGGAAAATCCACAACCAGTCGCCTACTTCAAATCCTACTGTCTCGTACACTTACAGATGCTAGGGTTGAGTTGGTAACAACTGACGGCTTTCTCTATCCCAACCAGACCTTGATTGAACAGGGGATTTTAAATCGCAAGGGATTTCCTGAAAGTTATGATATGGAATCTCTTCTCAACTTCTTGGATCGCATCAAAAATGGACAAGATGTAGATATTCCTGTCTATTCTCATGAAGTCTACGACATCGTACCCGAGGAAAAGCAAAGCGTCAAAGCTGCTGATTTTGTCATTGTTGAGGGAATAAATGTCTTTCAAAATCCACAAAACGAACGTCTCTACATTACTGATTTCTTTGACTTTTCCATCTATGTTGATGCTGCAGTCGATGACATCGAGAGTTGGTATCTCGACCGTTTCTTGAAAATGCTGAGCCTAGCCCAAAACGACCCTGATAGCTACTATTATCGTTTTACTCAAATGCCGATTGGAGAAGTGGAGTCCTTTGCCCATCAGGTCTGGACCAGTATCAATCTCACAAATTTACAAAATTATATTGAACCGACCAGAAATCGTGCGGAAGTGATTCTTCATAAAACAAAGAACCATGAAATAGATGAAATTTACTTAAAAAAATAATTTTCCCTTGTCAAAACATAAGTTTTCAGATATAATGGTATAGTTAGTAAATATGGAGGTAAGAACATTGGCAAACATTAAATCAGCTATCAAACGCGCTGAATTGAACGTTAAACAAAACGAAAAGAACTCAGCTCAAAAATCAGCTATGCGTACTGCTATCAAAGCTTTCGAAGCAAACCCATCTGAAGAACTTTTCCGTGCTGCTAGCTCAGCTATCGATAAAGCAGAAACTAAAGGTTTGATTCACAAAAACAAAGCAAGCCGCGACAAAGCTCGTCTTTCAGCTAAACTTGCTAAATAAGAAACAGTCCATAGAGGCTGTTTTTTTGTCCTCAAATAGGAAAAGGTAGAAAATGAAAATCGCAATTATCGGATATTCTGGTGCTGGTAAGTCAACTCTAGCCGAAAAGTTGTCTCACTGCTACTCCATCCCAAAACTGCACATGGACACACTCCAATTTCAACCCGGTTGGCAAGACAGTGACCGTGAATGGATGTTGTCCGAGATGAATAACTTTCTCACCAAGCATGAAGCTTGGGTTATTGATGGTAATTATTCTTGGTGTTTCTATGAGGAAAGAATGCAGGATGCTGACCAAATCATCTTTCTTAATTTTTCGCCATTGACCTGTCTCTTTCGAGCCTTTAAACGATACCTCAAATACCGAGGCAAGGTCAGAGAAAGTATGGCAGCTGGTTGTCAAGAACAATTTAATTGGGAGTTTATCAGATGGATTCTCTGGGATGGACGGAGCAAATCCGCTAAGGAACGCTACAAGTGGATTCAAGAAACCTATCCAGATAAAGTTGTTATCCTTAGGTCTCAAAAGGAGATAGATTACTTTATAAAGACTCACGCAAACAAGAAGAAAAACCAACGTGGATAATGTTAGTACTATTTGGAATACAAATCCCCTTTTTGGGGGCTATTTTTCCAAAAGATTTTCTTCATTATTTACCAATCTATCCTATCTAAAACTCTGAATTCTATAGAAATGAAAAGGGACATTCACTGTCCCTTTTATCAATTTTTAGATTTTGAATATACAATAATCACAATCGCTAGGCCTCAAATCCTCTTTACTCATTTGGAATAAGTATAAGGGAAGACGGATATTATATTTAGCTTTCATAAATAATAGGTAATGGAATGATTGTTATAACCTTAATCTGAAAAAATAAAGGTTTCAGCTACTAAAAATGTGCAAGAAAAGCTTGATTTCATAAACTTTATCAGCTTCGTTGCTATAACCTCGTCCCCAGTCATACCTAGCCCCAAGTAATTTCCAATTGATAGCTGGCAAAGGGATATCCCTCTTGGTTTTGTAGTTGATAGTCTAAATGAATCTTTTGCCCATCAACTTCATAACGACTGGTTTGGATAATAAACTCCTGCATGCCCATGGGTGTAGGAATATAGGCCAAACTATCACTATCCTTCAGAAAGCGCATAATGGTCTTGGGATTAGAAAATCGGCTCATCACCAACTCTTGACCATGAAATCTAATAACTACTTTTTCCTTTTCTTCATTATAGAAAAGCAGGTAGCTATAGTCCCCCTTTTCATGCACTTCCACGTCATAGAGCTGGTCAATCACTTCCAACTGCTCATCAAACTGAATCGTATTTCGCATCCGAATCTTCACATCAGGTCCTCTTTCTTGTCTCTTGTCCTACTATTTTACCAAAAAGAGAAGGATTTTGCTATAATGGTCATATGAACGAAAAAGTATTCCGTGACCCAGTTCACAACTACATCCATGTCAATAATCAAATCATCTATGACTTGATTAATACAAAAGAATTTCAGCGTTTGCGTCGTATCAAACAACTGGGAACTTCCAGTTATACCTTCCACGGTGGAGAACACAGTCGCTTCTCCCATTGTCTTGGAGTCTATGAGATTGCTCGTCGCATCACAGAGATTTTTGAAGAAAAATACCCTGACGAATGGAATCCTGCCGAGTCTCTCTTGACCATGACTGCTGCCCTCCTACATGACCTAGGACACGGTGCCTACTCCCACACCTTTGAAAATCTCTTTGATACAGACCATGAAGCCATTACTCAGGAGATTATCCAAAGTCCTGAAACGGAGATTCACCAAGTCTTGCTACAAGTAGCGCCAGACTTTCCAGAAAAGGTAGCCAGTGTTATTGATCATACCTATCCTAACAAGCAGGTTGTGCAACTCATTTCCAGCCAAATCGATGCGGACCGCATGGACTATCTCTTGCGCGACTCCTATTTTACAGGAGCTTCTTATGGGGAATTTGACCTGACTCGGATTTTACGTGTCATTCGTCCTATCGAAAATGGAATCGCATTTCAGCGCAATGGCATGCATGCCATTGAAGACTACGTCCTCAGTCGCTACCAGATGTACATGCAGGTTTATTTCCACCCTGCAACACGTGCCATGGAAGTTCTCCTGCAGAATCTTCTCAAGCGCGCCAAGGAACTCTATCCAAAAGACAAAGATTTCTTTGCACGAACTTCCCCACACCTCCTGCCATTCTTTGAAAAAAATGTGACCTTATCTGATTATCTGGCTCTGGATGATGGAGTGATGAATACCTACTTCCAGCTCTGGATGACCAGTCCTGACAAGATTTTAGCAGACTTATCACAACGTTTTGTCAACCGCAAGGTCTTTAAATCCATTACCTTTTCACAAGAGGATCAAGACCAACTCGCCAGCATGAGAAAATTGGTCGAGGACATTGGCTTTGATCCCGACTACTATACTGCCATTCATAAGAACTTTGACCTCCCTTATGATATCTATCGTCCCGAATCTGAAAATCCACGGACACAGATTGAGATTTTACAAAAAAATGGAGAACTGGCTGAACTCTCTAGCCTGTCTCCTATCGTCCAATCCCTTGCTGGTAGTCGCCACGGAGACAATCGCTTCTATTTCCCGAAAGAAATGTTAGACCAAAACAGCATCTTCGCAAGCATCACCCAGCAATTTTTACACTTGATTGAGAACGATCATTTTACCCCAAATAAAAACTAGAAGAGGAAATTTATGAGTATTAAACTAATTGCCGTTGATATCGACGGAACCCTAGTCAATAGCCAAAAGGAAATCACTCCTAAAGTCTTTTCTGCCATCCAAGATGCCAAACAAGCTGGTGTCAAAGTCGTAATTGCAACTGGCCGCCCTATCGCAGGTGTTGCCAAACTTCTGGACGACTTGCAGTTGAGAGACGAGGGTGACTATGTGGTGACCTTCAACGGTGCCCTTGTCCAAGAAACTGCTACTGGACATGAGATTATCAGCGAATCCTTAACCTATGAGGATTATCTGGATATGGAATTCCTCAGTCGTAAGCTCGGTGTTCACATGCATGCTATTACTAAGGATGGTATCTACACTGCAAATCGCAATATCGGAAAATACACTGTGCACGAATCAACCCTCGTCAGCATGCCTATCTTCTACCGCACCCCTGAAGAAATGGCTGACAAGGAAATCGTTAAATGTATGTTCATCGATGAACCTGAGATTCTCGATGCTGCCATTGAAAAAATCCCAGCAGAATTTTACGAACGCTACTCCATCAACAAATCGGCTCCTTTCTACCTCGAACTCCTTAAAAAGAATGTAGATAAGGGTTCAGCCATCACTCACTTAGCTGAAAAACTAGGATTGACCAAAGATGAAACCATGGCGATCGGTGACGAAGAAAATGACCGTGCCATGCTGGAAGTCGTTGGCAATCCAGTTGTCATGGAAAATGGAAATCCAGAAATCAAAAAAATCGCCAAATACATAACTAAATCTAACGATGAATCCGGCGTTGCCCATGCCATCCGTACATGGGTACTGTAAAAGGGTATGAATAGACGAAAACCGCTCAGCTGAGCGGTTTTTTCCAAATCAAGAATTTTCTATACCATCATTTTTTTAAATGATCAAGGCAGGTAACTCACTATGAAATAAGCTAAATTACCAATCACTTGATGATCCACCAGCATCAAAACCACCACCTGACCAATCATCACTCGACCAATCATCACTCGACCAAGGCGATGAGGAATCACTACTACTCTCATTATGATACTCATCTGAATTTTTAATATGGTAAGCTGTTAATGCTTTTTGTGACCAAGAACCATCATTTATAAAATCTTTATCATCAGGGTATAATTTATCCTTACCATAATAGAATTTATTAGATCTCCGTTTCCTACCCGAAACCCTACCTTCTGTAAGAAAAAGTACCACAAAAGAAATCATAAAAATTACACCGAAATGATCAAGAATTTCTACTACTAGTTCCCATATAGCTTTAGGGACTTCATAAAAATAATTTCTCTCTACTACAGGTGCATCAGCTAAGTCATAATCTTGATTGGATATGTTTTGGATTATATCAATCACAGCTCCATCATAGTCTTTGGCTCGCATCTTATCACGAGAGGCATCTAAGATTTCCCTAGCTTTTGTATCAGTCAATATAGTAGCTAGGTTATTAGAAGTCTCAATACGAAACTTTCTATCTTTTATAGCAATCAATAATAATGCACCCTTATTTGAATCCGAATAGCCAATTTTCCAAGATCTGGCAATCGTATTGGCTGACTTTTCTATAGATTCACTATTCAAACTCTCAACAATATAAATACCAATTTGAGTATCCGATTTACCATTTAATTCTATTATTTTATCTGAAACAACCTCTGATAAATAATGGTTTGGATCATAAATACCATTAGAAGGCCTATCTGGTATCACTAGATCTGCGTGAGTTGGTCCAATGAAAAATAACAGGATTGTAAAAAAAGAAATTAGTATTAAAGCAAATTTTTTTATCATAAAAATAGAATCTTTCTTAAAGTGAGTATTAAAAAGAACAAGTAATAATAATCCTTCTCCAAAGCTTAGATTGTAATACTTAATTCTATCCTATTAGAACGATAGAAACCCGATTAGAAAAGTATATATACTTTCTACTATTATACCACACCTCCGTTTTCATCTGAAATGGTTTTCATTTTTGGACAAGAAAAAACACTGACCATTCAGTGCTTTTTGATTGATTTACTGCCCCCTGCAGGAATCGAACCTGCAACTACTCCTTAGGAGGGAGTTGTTATATCCATTGAACTAAGGGAGCTAGATAAAAACTCTGCTGAAGAAGCAGAGTTTTTTAGTCGAATTAACGACGGATTTCTTTGATACGAGCTGCTTTACCTTGAAGAGCACGCAAGTAGTACAATTTCGCACGACGTACTTTACCGTAACGAACAACTTCGATTTTTTCAACACGTGGAGTGTGGATTGGGAAGATACGCTCAACACCTACACCGTTAGAGATTTTACGAACTGTGTAGTTTTCTGAGATACCAGCACCTTTACGTGCGATAACAACACCTTCAAAAATCTGGATACGTTCACGGTTACCTTCGACAACTTTCGCGTGTACACGAACAGTGTCACCAGGACGGAATGATGGGATATCTGTACGAAGTTGACCTTCAGTCAAGCTTTGGATTAATGGATTCATTTTATTCTCCTATCTTTGTCAATCTTGAGGAATCTTCCTCAGCGGATAAACTGTATTTTTGTGCGTCCATTACACACAAGATACAGTTTACCAAATTTCCACAAAAAAGTAAAGAAATTTATAGCAGAATTCCTAAAAAAATCGCAACCAAACCACCTAGGTAGGTCAAAGCCAGGTAAGAATAAAAGACCTTCTTATCACTTAACAGTCTTTGAAGTTCGTCATTCAAGGTCGAAAAAGTTGTCAAACCTCCGCAAAATCCTGTTGCTAGAATAGCATAGACTTCCTTGGACTCCACATGATTGTAAAATAATCCAATCAAAAAACAACCCAAAAGATTGGCTATGAGCGTTCCGAATGGCAATTTAGAAGCTTGATTATAGCGGGAAAATAAATAACGTACTAAAGCTCCGAAACCACAAGCAATTGCAAGATAGACGATTACCATTTCTTCCTCCCTAAATAGTAAGCTAAAAGCAGTCCTCCACCTATGCTCAAAAGCAAATACAGGACTAAACTAAGATAACGCCCTGTATCAAGCAGTTTTACAGCATCAAGCATGAGACTAGAAAAGGTTGTCAAACCACCACAAAAACCTGTACCCAATGCTAAAATAACTCCTTTACTTGTCCCCTTATAGACCAG
The DNA here is from genome assembly GCF_001808785.1 of Streptococcus sp. HMSC077D04. Taxonomy (GTDB): domain Bacteria; phylum Bacillota; class Bacilli; order Lactobacillales; family Streptococcaceae; genus Streptococcus; species Streptococcus mitis_BX. Next base: position 348,179 of record NZ_KV794547.1, read on the forward strand.
ATAGCCCTTGACAAGATAAACCAGGCAGAAAATTCCCAGATAGTTGACAAAGAGAGTTCCCCAAGGAAAGTCTGGACTGGCTGGTAACCAAGTGGAAACTAGGTAGCGAACGAGTCCACCCAACATAGCAGCTAGAAAAATCCCTAGCGGATAAAATTGTTCTTTTTTCATTTGATGTTTTGATCCTGATAATCACGCGAACGTTTGAGTATGTCAGAAAAAGTCGCGACAATAGTCTCCTGATAGCGCATGTCCTCTACACGACTCCTAACCTTTTCAAAGATAATTGCTTCTCTCTTGGTATCTAAAATCGGTTTACCTGATGCCTTCTTATAGGCAACTACACCCTCAACTAAATGCATTCGTTCTTCTAAGAGCTTGACGATTTGGTCGTCTATTTGATCAATTTCTTGACGAATAATATCTAAATCCATACAGTCTCCTCCTTTATTTGAATTATTGTATCAAAAAGCCACCAATTAGGCTAGTAAAATCCCAACTCACGATAAGAAAAATGCACTGATTGATTACATCAGCGCACGTTTATGCTTATCCTACTTTAGCAGCCAATTCTTCTGCGAATTGTTCTAAGCGTTCAATATCTTCTTCCTCGGCAGAAAGGTCAACTTTAACACACTCTGAACCTTTTCTGCCCCTGTTGACACAAAGACACGGTCAAAATCATCAACAGCTTTACAGAATTCATCGTAAAAGGTATCTCCTGAGCCGACCACTCCGTAGATTTTGCCATTCAAATTGAGATCAGCTAAATCTTCGTAGAAGTCCATCATCTCATCAGGCAATTCTCCATCACCATAAGTATAGGTCGCAACGATAGCGATGTCTGCTTCCAAGAAGTCTGAAGCGTCAACAGTTGTACATTCATCAACATCGACATCCAAGCCCAAGTCACGTAATTTGTCTGCTACAATATCTGCAATTTCTTCGGTATTACCGGTCATACTGGCAAATACAATTTTTGCTAATGCCATATCGTCCTCCTCAATTTATCTTTCTCCATTATATCACATCTTTTTCATTTTAAAAATAAAAATTCTTGTGCTACAATGAAATGAGAAAGAATTGAGGTTATTTATGGACATTTGCCATCAAATTTTAGAAAAAATCAAAGAATACGACACGATCATCATTCACCGTCATATGAAACCAGACCCTGATGCCTTGGGAAGTCAAGTGGGCTTGAAAGCTCTTCTCAAACATCATTTCCCAGAAAAAACCATCAAAGCAGTTGGTTTTGATGAACCAACTCTTACTTGGATGGCTGAGATGGATCTTGTTGAAGATAGTACCTACCAAGGCGCACTTGTTATCGTCTGTGATACGGCCAATACTGCTCGTATCGATGATAAGCGCTATAGTCAAGGTGATTTTCTCATTAAGATTGACCACCATCCAAATGATGATGTATACGGTGACCTGTCTTGGGTCGATACCAGTTCAAGTAGCGCTAGTGAGATGATTACCCTATTTGCCCAAACAACCCAACTAGCCTTGTCAGATTGCGCTGCCGAGTTGCTCTTTGCAGGAATTATTGGGGATACAGGTCGCTTCCTCTATCCTTCTACGACTGCACGGACCCTCCGCCTTGCTGCTTATTTGAGAGAACATAACTTTGACTTTGCGGCTCTCACTCGTAAAATGGATACTATGAGCTACAAAATTGCTAAACTTCAAGGCTACATCTACGACCATCTGGAAGTGGATGAAAATGGCGTGGCGCGCGTTATCCTGAGTCAGAAAATCTTAAAACAATTCAATGTTACCGATGCTGAAACTGCAGCCATTGTCGGTGCACCTGGACACATTGACAGCGTCAGTCTCTGGGGAATTTTTGTAGAACAAGCTGATGGCCACTACCGTGTTCGCTTACGCAGTAAAATCCATCCTATCAATGAAATTGCCAAGGAACATGATGGTGGAGGCCACCCTCTAGCAAGTGGTGCTAATTCCTATAGCTTAGAAGAAAACGAAATCATCTACCAAAAGTTAAAAAACTTGCTTAAAAACTGATAAAATACTTGCCAAACTTTTCAGAATCTGATAGACTAGTATGGTAACAATCTATGGCTCGCAAAGAGACCATGGCAGAAAGGAAATATTGCAAAATGAAAAAAGATATCCATCCAGAATATCGCCCAGTTGTCTTCATGGACACAACTACTGGTTACCAATTCCTTAGCGGTTCAACAAAACGCTCTAACGAAACAGTTGAGTTCGAAGGCGAAACTTACCCATTGATCCGTGTGGAAATTTCATCAGACTCACACCCATTCTACACTGGTCGTCAAAAGTTCACTCAAGCAGATGGACGCGTGGATCGTTTCAACAAAAAATACGGTCTCAAATAATCAACCGCATTTATTGCTTAAAAACGTTGATACAAAGCCTTTTCCAAGAAATTGGATTTGGCTTTTTTTATTTTTAGTACCGTTTTTGGTACCGTCTTGGAAAACTAACCTTTTGCACTATCCAGGTAATCTACAAATTTTGTGATAGCTTTCTTCTCCCCTACTACTGTAGAATGGCTATAAGTATCCAAGGTCAACTGACTACTTGCATGCCCTAACCTTTTGGTTGCATTAACAGGATCTACACACGTTTCAATCATCAAGATATCATGAGTATGTCTGAAGCCATGAGGAGTTATATTCTTCAAGTCATTTTTCCTGATAATGGGCTATTGATATGCGGCAGCTGACAACAAACTGTCCTGTTAGGTACTGCATAGCGAGGTTTTCAATCATCATTTTTTCATTTTTTCGTCCAGAGAGAATCCCTTGTGAATAGATAAATAGAAGAGTAGATACAAGCATTTTAGGGTGATAAGACGGGCAACCAAAGGCATGGAAGTGGCTATCTTCCAAGGTATTTACCACTTTTTCAATAGTAAAGACGAGATGTTCTTGTGGCAAGAAAGAACGGATTTCTAGTGGTAAAGTTGTTTGATTTGTGTTATAGTGAATATGCATGGGATAGTCTTTCTAAATGGTTTATTGGGCAATTCTATTTTACCAAGACTATCGCAACCATGTAAAAAAGCAACGACAAATCCGTTGCTTTTTTGAAGATAAGAGACTATTGTCCCAGCCTCTTTTTCTTGATTAAAATCTATATCTAGTATATAATCAATCTATAACGTATAGATTGGAGATATATCATGGCTATAACATTATCAAAACAATACAATTTTAAACTGAATGAAGCTACTATGGAACAAGCTCGAAATATTATCAAGGAAAAGGGAATGACAATGACAGATGCTATTTCTTTATTTGTGGAGCAAATAGTCCTGGAGCAAGATTTGCCTATTAAGACGGCCGAAGATCTACATAGAGAACAGTTGATTAAGGAATTACAAGCCCAATCTGAACGTGCCTTGAGAGAATACGAGGCAGGAGAAGGTACTTCTCTAAACAATATGAGGGTACGCTATGGCTTATAACGTGATAGCTTCAAAAGAGGTCGAGGAAGCTATCGACAATATACACGACTATATAGCTACGGTACTTCTATCACCTCAATCTGCCAAAAATACTGTGGCTAAAATTTTAGACAGCTTAAAAAGTTTAGAAATTTTTCCTGAAGCAGGTTTTGACGCTGATGAGAAAATCAGAATAAAAATTAACAGCAAGTATCCAACACGAGGAAAAATTATTGACCAATATGTTTTGCTTTACTTCATCGATCAAAAACGAAACACTGTTTTTTTATCTCACCTATTCCACACTAAAAGTGACTATGTCACTTTGCTACAAAAAGACAATAAAAAACAGCTCAACTGATTGAGACAACTTTCATTATTTTATAAGCTCCGAAATTTTAATTTTTGGTACCTTTTTGGTACCGTCTTGGTTTAACAATACGGTATATATAATATTTTACAGATTTATCCCCTTTAGAAACGTTGATTTAATAAGGATTTAAACACTATAGAGTATATCTTTGTAAAATTGGAATAAATCAATCAAGGAGAAGTCAAATATCACAAACACCTAAGTTAATAAAAATTATTGTTGACATTCTCTCTTATTTATCCTAAACTATGGATAAGGATAGGATGATGTCGGGTGACTGGTAACAGTTTGCTCAAAGGTACTTGTTTTAGGTACAGGTTAGGTACTGCCTTCAGCTTTATGCTGTAAAGAACCCGCTCCACCACTGGTCCTATTCGTTTTACTCTTGGATTATATTCAAGAGTTTTTTCTTGTCAAAAAAAATCTCAAACACCTGAGACATCTTTCTTTATTTTATAAGCTCCGAAACCTTAATTTTTGGTACCTTTTTGGTACCGTCTTGGTTTAACAATACGCCATATATATAATATTTTACAGTTACTTTCCCTTTAGAAACGTTGATTTAATAAGGATTTAAATATTACAGAGTATACTTTTGTAAAATACGGTCTCAAATAATGATAAAAAGACAGCTTCAGCTGTTCTTTTTTGTTTCTTATTTTTATAAACCAACCACTGCTATTATTTCTTTATCAATCTTCAAGCTGATGCCGAGACCTGATTTAAATAGATTTAAAAAATGTCGAAAAGAAGCTTGACATTGGGAATGGTCAAGATGATTGAAACTACGTAGCCTAGGATTGTGTTCCACTTGGCATTGGTAAATTCTCCCATTAGTGACTTCTTAGAAGTCAAATAGATTAAAGGAAAGATTGAAAACGGAAGAGCGATTGACAGAAAGACCTGTGAATAAACCAATAACTGATCCAAGGTTTTTCTTGATGTCCAAATAAGACGGCGACAATAATAACAGGTAGCAAGGCAAAAATCCGGCTACCGATACGAATCATCCACTGAGGCAATTTCAGATGCAAGAAACCTTCCATGACAATCTGTCCTGTTAAGGTACCTGTAATGGTCGAAGTCTTGCCACTTGCTAAGAGGGCTAGGGCAAATAAAGTTGACAGAGTTGAGCTGGCTATCGCTCCTGCTATTGTCGAATCCTGTAAAGCATTGTACATTTGGGAGAATGCCGAAATTTCAGATGCATGACCAAAAAAGAGAGATGCCCCTAAAATAAGAAGCAAGGAATTGACAATAAAGGCTAGGGACAACTGAAGATTTGAATCCCAGGTCATAAAACGAACAGCTTTTCAAATATCTTTCTTATCCTTATGGTTGATTTTCCTTATTTGGGGTAAGGATGAATGAAGATAGAGATTATGGGGCCTGACTTTCGCTCCTACAATCCCTAAAGCCAAGGTCAATTGACTCTCATGTCCCGGCAGGGGATTTTCAAATAAAGTCGAAGTCGGCAAATAACCACCAAAGATCCTCTGCATACTCGGATTAGATAAAGCCACCAGATAAGAAAAGATACCTAATATGGTTAAGATAAGGGTTGTAACAATAGCTTCAATCTTCTTAAAGCCAAATTTCATCAACAAAAGCAAAAAAATACATCTAAAACGGTTAATAGGATAGCGACCTTTATCGGTATTTTAAACAAAAGATTCAAGACAATAGCTGAACCTAAAACTTCAGCCAAGTCTGTCGCCATTAAAGCCAATTCTAAAATCACCCACAGACTATAGCGGAGCCATTTGGGAGCATGATGTGCAGTTACCTGTGCTAGGTCCATCTTAGTTACGATACCGAGCTTTCCAGCCATCTGTTGCAGCTGCATGGCAATGATAGATGAAATCAAAATAACAAATAAGAGACTATACTTGTAAGAAGCGCCACCAACTACACTGGTAATCCAGTTCCCAGGATCCATATAACTAACTGCTACAAGAACGCCAGGTCCTAAAAATGCTTTTAGATTTTGCCAAAAATGATTGTTATTCGGAGTTTCAATAGATTGATTGATCTCAGAAAGAGAGACCTTTTTGTAAGAAGACATCGGAATATTCACTTTCTAACCTTGTCTTTACCTATTTTATTAATGGATTTTGAAAGAAATGTTGAAAATAGTTTCCTATTTCCAATTTATTATTATTGCATCACATTTTGGAATGATTCTTCAGAAAAGCATAATGGTTGAAATAAGCAACACCAGTATTGCAAAAGCCAGCGTCAGAAAACGCTGGCTTTAAAAATGTGAAAAATTTTCTCAACTAGATTGCTTCTGTGACAAAACTACGGCTTTCCAATACTTTGAGCATGGCGTTAGCTGTATCTAGGGCTGTGAAGAGGGGCACCCCGTGTTCAATAGCTGAACGGCGAATCTGCTCACCATCTTCGTCTGCAGTTCGTTTTGTTCCAACTGTGTTAATGATAGCTTGAATTCTTCCTTTGCGAACAAAACTTGGAATGTCCTTATCGTCATCACCAATCTTACCAACAGGTTGGGCTTGCAATCCATGACTGGCAAAAAAGGCTGCTGTCCCTTCTGTCGCGAGAATTCCATAGCCAATATTTTGGAAACGACGAGCCAAATCCAAGGCCTCTTCTTTGGCATCATCAGCGATAGTAAAGACAACATTACCGAAGGTTGGCAAGTGTAGGTAAGAAGCTTCAAAGGCTTTATAGAGAGCTTTTTCCAAAGTCGTATCAGAACCCATAACTTCACCTGTTGACTTCATTTCAGGACCGAGCAAGCTATCCACTTTCGCTAACTTTGTGAAGGAGAAGACCGGTGCCTTGATATGAACGCGAGTGCTTTCAGGGTAAAGTCCATCTTGGTAGCCAAGTTCTTCAAGGTTTTGACCAAGAATGAGCTTAGTAGCTACCTGAGCCATAGGAATATTAGTTACTTTTGAAAGGAAAGGTACCGTACGGCTGGCACGTGGATTGACCTCAATAACATAGACTTTTTCATCCTTGATGACAAACTGGATGTTCATCATTCCAAGGCAGTTAAGACCGATTGCTAGGCGTTTAGTATAGTCTGCGATTGTTTCTTGCACCTTTTGCGACAAGGTTTGTGGAGGGTATACGGCCATTGAGTCACCTGAGTGAACACCTGCACGTTCGATATGCTCCATGATACCAGGGATAAGGACATTTTCTCCGTCTGAAATGGCATCGACTTCACACTCTTGTCCGACGATATAAGAGTCAACAAGAACAGGGTGGTCTGGACTTGCCTTAACCGCAGTACGCATATAAGAACGAAGGTCTTCTTCGTTTTCAACGATTTCCATAGCACGTCCACCAAGTACATAAGATGGGCGGACAAGAACTGGGAAGCCAATCTTACGAGCTGCAAGAACTGCTTCTTCTTCATTGGTAGCAGTTTGTCCTGGTGGCTGTGGAATATCCAAATCTTTAAGAGCTTGCTCGAAGAGGTCGCGGTCTTCAGCACGGTCTAGGTCAGCAACCTGTGTACCAAGGATGGTCACACCTGCTTTTGCCAATGGCTCCGCAAGGTTGATGGCTGTTTGACCACCGAACTGAACGATAACCCCTTTTGGTTGCTCCAAATCAATGACATTCATAACATCTTCGAATGTCAATGGCTCAAAGTAAAGCTTGTCTGATACAGAGAAGTCTGTAGAAACGGTCTCTGGGTTTGAGTTCATGATGATAGCTTCATAGCCAGCAGCCTGGATAGCCTTAACCGAGTGAACAGTTGCATAGTCAAACTCAACCCCTTGACCGATACGGATTGGACCAGAACCTAGGACTAGTACAGATTCCTTATCAGATCTGATAGACTCATTTTCCCAACCATAGGTTGAATAGAAATATGGTGTTTCAGAGTCAAACTCCGCCGCACAGGTATCCACCATCTTGTAGACTGGGACAATCTTGTTTTCCAAACGAAGTTGACGAACTTGGTCAGCTGTCGTTTCCCAGAGTTCAGCAATCTTACGGTCTGAGAAGCCATTCAGTTTGGCAGTTTTCAAAACGTCTAAATCTTGTGGATGTGCTCCCAGTTCTTGCTCGATTTCAAAGATATGTAAGAGTTTATCAAGATAGAAGATATCAATCTTAGTCAATTCAGCAATTTCTTCTGGTGTATAACCACGACGAATGGCTTCTGATACGTAGAAGAGACGGTCATCTTGGGCTTTGACAACTTTTTCAATCAAGGCATCATCAGAAACTGCTGCAAGCTCAGGCATTTCATTGTGGTGCACCCCAATTTCAAGGGAGCGGCAAGCCTTAAGAAGAGATTCTTCAATGTTACGACCGATTGCCATGACTTCTCCAGTGGCCTTCATCTGAGTACCAAGACGGCGCTCACCCTTTTCAAACTTGTCAAATGGGAAACGTGGAATCTTGGCAACAACGTAGTCAAGGGCAGGCTCAAACATGGCATAGGTTGAACCTGTAACTGGGTTGATAACTTCATCCAAGGTCAAACCTACTGCAATCTTAGCAGCCAACTTAGCAATCGGATATCCTGTCGCCTTAGAAGCAAGGGCTGACGAACGCGATACACGAGGGTTTACTTCGATGACATAGTACTTAAAACTGTGCGGGTCAAGGGCTAGCTGAACGTTACATCCACCTTCAATCTTGAGGGCACGAATGATGCTCAAACTCGCGTCACGTAGCATTTGGTTTTCATAATCTGACATGGTTTGGGCAGGGGCAAATACGATAGAATCCCCTGTATGAATCCCAACTGGGTCAAAGTTTTCCATGTTACAAACAACCAAAGCATTGTCAGCTGAGTCTCGCATCACTTCGTATTCAATTTCCTTGAAACCTGCAATCGAACGCTCAATCAAACATTGGGTAACAGGTGACAATTTCAAACCATTTTCAGCGATTTCACGCAATTCTTCCTCGTTGGCACACATACCACCACCAGTACCACCAAGGGTAAAGGCTGGACGAACGATGACTGGGTAGCCAATTGTTGCTGCAAAGGCAACTGCTTCTTCGACTGTGTTGACAATTTCAGATTCTGGAATTGGTTGGTTGAGCTCTTCCATCAATTGTTTAAAGAGGTCACGGTCCTCCGCTTGGTCAATAGCAGATAATTTAGTTCCCAGAAGTTCAACACCAAGCTCATCTAGGATACCATTTTTAGATAATTCCATGGCCATGTTGAGACCTGTTTGACCACCGAGTGTTGGTAGCAAGGCATCTGGACGTTCCTTACGAAGAATACGTGTCACAAACTCAAGTGTAATCGGTTCGATATAAACCTTGTCCGCAATTTCCTTGTCCGTCATGATGGTGGCAGGGTTTGAGTTAACCAAGACAACCTCATAACCTTCCTCTTTCAACGACAAGCAAGCCTGGGTCCCAGCGTAGTCAAACTCAGCAGCCTGACCAATAATAATCGGACCAGAACCAATCACCATAATTTTTTGAATATCAGTACGTTTAGGCATAGTTTATGATACAAAGCCCGTAAAGAACACAGTGGAAATAGGAAATTCGGTGCAGACGCCTTCAGCGTCAAGACGATGTTTATCTTTTTCACACAGTTCTTAGGGCGTGTTCACTTCCGCGAACAATGTATCTTCTCCTTTCTATTCGGCAACTCTCGGGTTGACATTAAATAAATTCTCCGACGAGCTTTTACTCGTTCTTAGTTTGATTGTTTAAAAGCTTCCATCATCTCGATAAACTCGTCAAATAGGTAGCTTGCATCGTGTGGACCAGGGGCTGCGTCTGGGTGGTATTGAACAGAGAAAGCAGGTTGGTATCTGTGGCGAACTCCTTCAACTGATTTGTCATTGATTTCTTCGTGGGTAATAATCAAGTGCTCTGGCAAATCCTCACGACTGACTGCATAACCATGATTCTGGCTGGTGAAGTCTACGCGTCCTGTTGCAATTTCACGTACCGCATGGTTGAATCCACGGTGACCAAACTTCATCTTGTAAGTCTTTGCCCCGTTTGCCATTGCAAAGAGTTGGTGCCCCATACAAATACCAAAGATTGGAATCTTTCCTTGCACGCCTCGAATCATATCGAGTGCCTGTGGAACATCTTCTGGGTTACCTGGACCGTTTGACAACATCACTCCGTCAGGATTGAGATGGAGAATTTCTTCTGCCGTTGTCGAATAAGGAACAACCGTCACGTTACAATTACGCTTAGAAAGTTCACGTAGAATTGAGTGCTTGAGACCAAAGTCCACTAGCACCACGCTCAAACCTACTCCTGGAGCTGGATAGGAAGTTTTAGTAGAAACCTGCTTGATATTATCTGTCGGCAAGACTGTTGCTTGGAGCTGGTCCGTCACATGATCCATGCTGTCCCCAACATGGGTCAAGGTTGCACGCATCGTACCATGCTTACGGATAATCTTGGTAAGAGCACGTGTATCAATCCCTGAAATACCTGGAATTTTCTTGGCTTTCAAAAATTCATCCAAAGTCATTTGGTTGCGCCAGTTGCTTGCTCTACGTGCTTCTTCGAAAACAACGACTCCCTTACAAGTTGGAATAATGGATTCGTAATCATCACGGTTAATTCCATAATTTCCTACCAAAGGATAAGTAAAGGTCAAGATCTGTCCATTGTAAGACTGGTCTGTAATGGATTCTTGGTAGCCAGTCATCCCTGTATTAAAGACGATTTCGCCTGTTACATCAATATCTGCTCCGAAGGCCTTGCCTTCAAAAACTGTGCCATCTTCTAATACTAGAAGTCTTTTTGTCATATTTTCACCTCTCGTGGACGCTCACTGGCGTCTTTTAACGTCTTGTGTTTTAGTTGGCGTTTCTACTCGCCAGTACGGATTCTAAGATTGCCATTCGAACAAAGACACCATTGGTCATTTGTTGGACAATCCGTGATTTTGGTGCTTCAACCAAGTGATCTGCGATTTCCACATCGCGATTGACTGGAGCTGGGTGCATAAGAATTGCTGTTTCTTTCAAACGGTCATAACGTTCTTTAGTCAAGCCATGTTGGGCATGGTAGTCTTCTTTTGAAAAGACTGCACCACTATCATGGCGTTCATGTTGCACACGGAGAAACATCATGACATCCACCTGATCAATGATTTCATCAATAGTTACAAACTGCCCATAGTCTGCAAACTCTTGACTTCTCCATTCCTCAGGTCCAGCAAAGTAAAGTTCAGCTCCCAAGCGTTTCAAAATCTGCATATTAGATTTGGCAACGCGTGAGTGGTCCAAGTCACCTGCAATCGCAACCTTGAGACCCTCAAAGTGACCAAATTCCTCATAAATAGTCATTAAATCAAGCAAGCTCTGGCTAGGATGTTGTCCCGAACCATCTCCACCATTGATGATGGAAGTCGTAATCGTGGGACTAGCAACTAACTCTCTGTAATAATCAACCTCTGGGTGACGAATCACACAGACATCCACTCCTAAAGCAGACAGAGTCAGGATGGTATCATAAAGTGTCTCCCCTTTATTAACTGAACTAGTCTTCACATCAAAGTCAAGTCGCTCCAATCCTAGTTTAATCTCTGCCACTTCAAAGGACTTATGCGTCCGTGTAGAATCCTCAAAGAAAAGATTGGAAACAATCGGATGATCCTCATAGGGAAGCTGAGCTCCGTTTTTAAACTCAATTCCTCGCTTAATCAATTTCATGACTTGATCGACAGTGAGGTCTTCCATGGACACCACATGGTTCAATGCTTGTTGATTTTCTGACATGGCTACTCCTTTAGCTTTCTATGCTTCTTCAGTAATCAGAACTCTGTCTTGGCCATCAAGTTCTGCCATCTCTACGATGATTTCTTCAGAACGACTAGTTGGGATATTTTTTCCAACGTAATCTGGACGGATTGGCAATTCTCTATGTCCACGATCGACTAGAACTGCTAAACTCACACGCGCAGGACGACCATGACCTACAATATTATCAATAGCAGCGCGGATGGTACGACCTGTATAGAGCACATCATCCACCAAGATAACTTCACGGTCTGTCACATCAACAGAAACCAAAGAAGTATCTTCTCCACTTTTAACATCATCACGGAAAGGTTTGGTATCCAATTCCACAACAGGAACTGAAAGATTTTCTAACTGCTCCAAACGTTCTTGAATACGGTGGGCGATAAAGACACCACGAGTTTTAATACCAGCCAAGACGATCTTATTCAAATCTTTGTTGCGTTCGATAATCTCATAAGTAATACGCGTAATCGCTCGTTTGACGGTCAATTCGTCTACAACTTCTTTTGTCTTCATGACAAACCTCCAAAAAGAAAAGTCTCCTTAAACAAGGAGACTTGAAATGTATAGCTAAGTAAGCCCTACTGCAAACAGTATAGACTTCACCCTTCTACTTTATCACGCTCCTTGCCTGCCTCACGGGACAGGTTTAAAGGAATATTTAATTATCAATTACTATAGCACAAAGCATGCTTAAAATCAAGCAAAAACTTTTGAAACCCCATCTTATAAATTGCTTATAAATTGCTAAAGTCATATAACTGTGGGTACTGGTCACACTCTGGATTTTTAGGATGGCAAATGGCTCTTCCAAAATAAATCATGGCCTGATGGGCTCCTAACCACTGCTCCGGTGGCAAGATATCCATAACTCGTTTTTCCACCTCAAGCGGTGTCGCTGATTTTTTGACAATATCGTGGTGTTTGCAAATACGCTCCACATGAGTATCCACTGCAAAGGCTGGAATCCCAAACCCCACACTCATGACAACATTGGCTGTCTTGCGACCAACACCTGCTAAACTCTCTAACTCCTCACGTGTTTGAGGAACTTGGCCATCAAAATCGTCTAGTAACTGTTGGGCACATTTTTTAAGGAATTTAGCCTTATTTCGATACAGTCCCAGGCGAGAAATGTGTGAAGCAATCTCACTCTCTGTCGCTACAGACATGGCTTGTGGCGTTGGAAAGACAGCAAAGAGACCTGGCGTGGCCTTATTTACCGCTGCATCTGTTGTCTGAGCTGACAACATGACCGCAACTAGTAGTTCAAAATGATTGGTAAAATCAAGACTGGGTTTGGCATCTGGAAAAAGAGCAATGATTTCTTCTAGCACCTTTCGTGCGCGTTTTTTTGACAAGACCATTATTCGTCTCCATCAAATAGTCCTTGTAAGCCAGCAAAAGGACTGTTTTCTTCTTTCTTAACGGCTTGTTGAGCTTGGTATTCTTCCTCTGTCATGATTTGCCAGTCATTTCCTGAAACAAATCCTTGACCAGCCTCTTCTTCAGCCGTCAAAACCTTGATAGGAATGTTTAGTAGGATATTGTCTGACACACTCTCAGCAAGGTCAAGTTCTCCATTTTCGATAGGCAAGACCAAATCATCGTCTAAAACTTCCTGATCTAGTTGGTTAGTTGCGCCTTCCATGAAAACTTCCGTTACTGGATAAGATTCAACTAGCTCAACTGGTTCCATACTGCGACTTGAAGCAAGAACAATGGTATAAGATAGTTGATAATCTAAGAAATACATACGATCTTCGTACTGTACTTTCCCAACTGCAAGGATATCTTTTACATCTAAAATTTCTTGATTGCGTGCACGCAGGTCTGCGGCTAGATCTAACGTTTGTTCAAAATACAAGCCTTCAGACTGCTTACGAATTTCTTGAATATTTAATTTCATACTTCCTCCATAAAGATTTACTCTCTTGATTATACCATGAAAAGTCTACAAATCAGCATATCAAACTTTGTAATTAAAATTCGATTTTTTAACATATTTACTATGACATTTTTGTTTTTTAGTGCTATACTATAGGCAATAATACATCAGAGCAAGGAGGATGCTCACATGGAAGACAAAGAACTCATTACTAATGCAACCCAACTCCTATCCGAGTTAAATAAAAGTTTCCAAAGCTGCAAACAGGGTACGGCAGATGATATTCGACTGCAAGAGCTGCTAAATTCTACTCTGCAAGAGCTCAAAAAAGCGGAAAAGTTGGACAACAGTATCTTAATAGATCTTGAGAAATTTTACCAACGTACCAGTCTTCTGATTGGTCTTGGTAGCCTAAAACTAAACGATCAAGCACGCTGCGCTTGGCGAAACTACGACAAATTCCATTACGAGCATATCAAACACGTACTGACTCTCTATGGACCTGTTTTCGGATTTTAGAGATTAGAATTGTCAGTTTTCTGTTGACAAAATATCCTGAAAGGTATAGGATAGAGGTACTAATACTCGGAGGTAAGGGAGACATGAACAACTAAGTCTATCGAATAAAGAACTTTATTTAGTAGATCTTGTTTTTGTCTCTTTTTGTGTGCTCTTTTTGTACTAGATTTTCTAGTATCTTATCCTCATTGAAAATCAAAAAACTAGAAAGCTAACCATCTGCTCCTCTTGAGTTGGATTAGGCAATCCTAAGCTAGTTTGACGAGCTTTTCAACGGGGATAATAGAGTTTTCGATAGTGACTTTGGGCTCTACTAGATAAAGTAGAGCTTTTTGTTATGCACTATCGACATTCTAGAAAGGGCAACAATATGATAAAAATCAATCATCTAACCATCACTCAAAACAAAGATCTACGAGATCTTGTATCTGACCTAACCATGACTATCCAAGACGGGGAAAAGGTTGCTATTATTGGTGAAGAAGGAAATGGCAAATCAACCTTGCTTAAAACTTTAATGGGGGAAGCTTTGCCTAATTTCACTATCAGGGGAGACATTCAATCTGATTATCATTCAATAGCCTACATTCCTCAAAAACTCCCCGAGGACCTGAAAAAGAAAAGTCTACACGACTACTTCTTTTTAGATTCTATTGATTTAGACTATAGCATCCTTTATCGCTTAGCTGAAGAGTTGCATTTTGATAGCGATCGCTTTGCTAGTGACCAAGAGATCGGGAGCCTCTCGGGTGGCGAAGCTTTGAAAATTCAGCTCATCCATGAGTTAGCCAAACCCTTTGAGATTCTATTTTTAGATGAACCTTCAAATGACCTAGACCTTGAGACAGTTGATTGGCTAAAAAGTCAGATTCGAAAGATTAGGCAAACTGTTATTTTCATTTCCCATGATGAAGACTTTCTTTCTCAAACGGCAGACACTATTGTCCACTTGCGACTGGTCAAGCACCGTAAAGAAGCAGAAACACTAGTAGAGCATTTAGACTATGATTGCTATAGTGAGCAGAGAAAGGCTAATTTTGCCAAACAAAGCAAGCAAGCTGCTAACGACAAAAGAGCCTACGATAAAACCATGGAAAAACATCGGCGAGTCAAGCAAAATGTAGAAACTGCGCTTCGAGCTACTAAAGACAGTACTGCAGGTCGCCTATTGGCTAAAAAGATGAAAACTGTTCTCTCTCAAGAAAAACGTATTGAAAAGACAGCTCAGTCCATGACCCAAAAACCACTTGAAGAGGAAGAAATTAGACTTTTTTTCTCAGATATCCAACCATTACCAGTTTCTAAACTCTTAATCCAACTGGAAAAAGAAAATTTGTCCATTGACGACCGTGTTTTGGCTCAGCAGCTACAACTAACTGTCCATGGCCAAGAAAAAATCGGTATTATCGGGCCAAATGGTATTGGTAAATCAACTCTGTTAGCCAAGGTACAGAGAATTCTGAATGATAAAAGAGAGATTTCCCTTGGTTTTATGCCACAAGATTACCACAAAAAACTGCAATTGGATTTATCACCAATAGCCTACCTCAGCAAAACTGGAGAAAAAGAGGAACTACAGAAAATCCAATCTCACTTAGCAAGTCTCAATTTCAGTTATCCAGAAATGCAGCATCAAATTCGCTCCTTATCTGGCGGACAACAGGGAAAACTTCTGCTTTTGGATTTAGTCTTGCGCAAACCAAACTTTCTCCTGCTAGATGAACCCACACGAAACTTTTCTCCAACTTCTCAACCCGAAATCAGAAAACTCTTTGCCACTTATCCTGGTGGTCTCATCACTGTTTCGCATGACCGTCGTTTCTTAAAAGAAGTTTGCTCGACTATCTATCGCTTGATAGAACACGGTTTGGAGATAGTTAATTTAGAAGATTTATAAATTTTCAACATAGCAAAAATCCAGAGACGACCTCTGGATTTTTTTATATATGTTTCAAACGTTCAATCCGTTCTGAGATAGGTGGGTGGGTATAAAAGAGTTTTTGGAACCCTCCACCTTTCTTAGGATCATTGATATAAAGTGCACTGCTGGCATCATCGACAGGACGACTCATCGGTTTACTATTATCCAACTTATGTAGAGCATTGATCATTCCTTGCGGATTACGCGTCAACTCAACACTGGAAGCATCAGCTAGGAATTCCCTCTGACGAGAAATAGCTAGTTGCACTAAGGTTGCAGCGAGAGGTGCCAGCACAATAGCTAGTAGGGAAACCACTAGCATAATGATTTCAAGACCATTTCCATCTCTATCATCGTCACTCCGTCTGCGACCTGCGCCACCCCACCACATCATCCTTCCTGCCATACTAGACAGAAGGGTAATGGCACTGGCGAGGGCGACAGCAATGGTCGAAATGCGGATATCGTAATTTCGGATATGACTGACTTCATGTCCCATAACAGCTTCTAGTTCTTCACGATTCATGATAGCTAGGAGACCTGACGTCGCAGCAACCGCCGCATTTTGAGGGTTAGAACCTGTCGCAAAGGCATTTAAGGCTGGATCATCAATGATGAAAACACGAGGCATAGGAATTTGAGCCACCATAGCCATATCTTCTACTACATGGTAGAGGTCTGGTGCCGTTTGCTCATCCACCTCACGCGCTCCATTCATGGACATGACGATCTCTGTCGATTGAAAAATCATGGACAAGGCATAGATAAAGCCGATAATCAGCGCGATAACCAAACCACCAAACCCAGATCGCATAAAGAGGTAACCAACTGCATAGCCAACAAGAGCTAAGAGTAGGAAAAATACCAGCAACAAAATCCACGTTTTTCGTTTATTGCTTGCAATTTGATCAAACAACATCTTAGTCACCTAAACCGCTAAAATCAACTTTAGGAACTGCCTTTTCCTCTTCTGGTGTTTGAAGGAAATCTGCTGCTTTAAATCCAAACATCCCAGCGATAATATTGCTTGGGAAAGTTTCTAATTTTACATTGTAGTTGCTGACAACACTGTTGTAGAGTTGACGAGAGTAAGAAATTTTATTTTCTGTATTTGTCAACTCCTCTTGCAATTTAACAAAGTTTTCACTAGCTTTCAAATCTGGATAGCTTTCTGCAACTGCAAAAATACCTGAAACTTGACGAGTGAGGGCATCACTAGCTTTCATAGCTTCTGCTGGTGAAGTCGCTGCAGCAACTTGATTGCGAAGTTCTGCCACCTTTTCAAGGGTAGAACCTTCATATTTAGCATAACCTTTTACAGTCTCAATCAAGTTTGGCAAGAGATCATTTCGACGTTTCAACTGAACATCAATCTGACTCCAAGCCTCCTTTGTTTGCATACGATTCTTAACCAAACCGTTATAGCTAACAATCACAAAAATCACAATAAGAGCTAAAACTCCAAGAATAATCCAAGTCATGATATAAGTCCTTTCTGCTTTTAGATTAGTACCAGTATATCAAATTTTTAATGATTGTGGTAAAATAAGATGATACTAAAGAAGGAAAAAACTATGAAACCAGAAACATTTTACAACTTGCTTGCCGAGCAAAATCTTTCACTTTCTGACCAGCAAAAAAAA